>NZ_JBHVUV010000001.1:482233-626105 GCF_042883905.1 Kitasatospora sp. NPDC058170 | reverse complement strand
GACGAGGGGCCCCGTCCACCCGGACGGGGCCCCTCGTCGCGCTTGCTCAGCCCTCGGACCCGGCCTCCTCGGCCTTCTTCTTGTCCTGGGCCTCGCCCTCCTCGATCACGGCCTCCGCGACCGCGGCCATCGTCATCCGACGGTCCATCGAGGTCTTCTGGATCCACCGGAACGCGGCCGGCTCGTTCAGCCCGAACTTCGTCTGCAGGACGCTCTTTGCCCGGTCCACCAGCTTCCGGGTCTCCAGCCGCTGGGTGAGATCCGCGATCTCCTCCTCCAGCGTCCGCATCTCGGTGTACCGGGAGACGGCCATCTCGATCGCGGGCACCAGGTCGCTCTTGCTGAACGGCTTCACGATGTACGCCATCGCACCGGCGTCCCGGGCCCGGTCCACCAGCTCGCGCTGCGAGAACGCGGTCAGCATCAGCACGGGCGCCAGGTGCGCCTCGTGGATCTGCTCGGCGGCGGACAGCCCGTCCAGGACGGGCATCTTCACGTCCAGGATCGCCAGGTCGGGCCGCAGCTCCTCGACCAGCTTGACCGCCGTCGCCCCGTCCCCGGCCTCGCCGACGACGGTGTACCCCTCCTCTTCGAGCATCTCCTTCAGGTCGAGGCGGATCAGCGCCTCGTCCTCGGCGATCACAATCCGAGTGATCTGGGGCATTTCGGTCTCAAGCGGCTCAGCCTGCTCGTCGGCGGTGCTCACGGGGCTCCTCGTTCCGGCGGGGTACTGCATGCACGAGGGTACCCAGACACGGTATGTTTGAGTTCAAGCAGGGTCGGGGGCAACCTTCGAATCTGTGGATGCCCCGGTAGCCCAGAGGTTAGAGGCAATGGTCTCAAACACCATCCAGCGTGGGTTCGAATCCCACCCGGGGTACTTTTCCTTCGATTCCAAGGTCGCCTAAATCGCGAGATAGTTGGCGATCTTCATTATTTCGAATGAAGATTCGCACGATTCTCAGCCGTCGCGCCGTCAGCGCAGCAGGCTCGGCCACATGTACGACACGGCCACACGGCAGCGAGCCGTCGACCTCCACGCGTCCGGGCTGACCTTCAGCGAGGTGAGCCGGGTCACCGGAATCTCCCGGTTCTCGATCCGCGAGTGGGCATCGGGAACAGTGCCCGCTCCGCGCCCGGTGGCCGACTGCCCACTGCGCAGCGGCAATCCGAGCGGGGAGCTCCCGCGCCCCGACTACGCGTATCTCCTCGGCCTCTACCTCGGCGACGGCTGCATCAGCGAGGGCCGCCGCAAGGTCCACGCCCTGCGGATAGCGTGCGGGGACGCGTGGCCCGGACTCGTCGAGGAGTGCGCACGGGCGGTGGCCTCGGTCATGCCCCTCAACAAGGTCCAGCGCGTCCGCGCCACCGGGTGCACCAGCGTGGTCAGCACGAGCAGGCACTGGCCCTGCCTCTTCCCCCAGCACGGCCCGGGCCCGAAGCACCTGCGCCGGATCGCCCTCGCAGCCTGGCAGCAGGAGATCGTCGACGCCCACCCGTGGGAGTTCCTGCGCGGGCTGATCCACTCCGACGGCTGCCGCATCACCAACTGGACCGTTCGCACCGTCGGCGGCGTCCGGAAGCGCTACGAGTACCCGCGCTACTTCTTCACCAACACCTCGACCGACATCATCCGCCTCTTCACCGACACCCTCGACGCCGTCGGCGTGCGGTGGAAGGCCTCGGTCCCCCGCCCCACCGGCCAGGTCAACGTGTCCGTCGCCCGCAAGGCGTCAGTCGCCCTCATGGACACCCACATCGGACCCAAGTACTGACGGCGGCGCAGCCCCCGTTTCCGCAGGAGCCGCGCCGCCGGCGTACGCAGTGCGGTCAGTTGTCCAAGGTCCCCACGTGGTGGACGCGAACGAGGTTGGTGGAGCCGGCCAGGCCGGGGGGCGAGCCGGCGGTGATGACGACGATGTCGCCCTTCTGGCAGCGGCCGAGGGAGAGCAGCGCCGCGTCGACCTGTTCGACCATCTCGTCCGTGGTGGGGGCGAAGGGGCCGAGGAAGGTCTCCACGCCCCAGGTGAGGGCGAGTTGGCTGCGGACGGCGGGTTCGTAGGTGAAGGCGAGGACGGGGATGGGCGAGCGGTAGCGGGTGAGGCGGCGGGCGGTGTCGCCGGACTGGGTGAAGGCGATCAGGTACTTCGCCCCGAGGAAGTCGCCGATCTCCGCGGCCGCGCGGGCGACGGCGCCGCCCTGGGTGCGCGGCTTGCTGCCGGTGGTCAGCGGCGGGAGGCCGTCGGCCAGGACGTCCTGCTCGGCGGCCTCGATGATCCGGCCCATGGTCCTGACCGTCTCCACCGGGTACTTCCCGACGGAGGTCTCCCCGGAGAGCATCACGGCGTCCGTGCCGTCCAGGACGGCGTTCGCGACGTCCGAGGCCTCCGCGCGGGTCGGCCGGGAGGTGTTGATCATCGAGTCGAGCATCTGGGTGGCGACGATGACCGGCTTCGCGTTGCGCTTGGCCAGCTTGACGGCGCGCTTCTGGACCATCGGGACCTGTTCGAGGGGCATCTCCACGCCCAGGTCGCCGCGCGCCACCATGATGCCGTCGAAGGCGTCCACGATGGATTCCAGGTTGTCGACCGCCTGCGGCTTCTCCACCTTGGCGATGACCGGGACGAAGCGCCCCTCCTCCGCCATCACGCGGTGGACGTCCTCGATGTCGCGGCCGCTGCGGACGAAGGAGAGCGCGATCAGGTCGGCACCGGTCCGCAGGGCCCAGCGCAGGTCGGCGACGTCCTTGTCGCTGAGCGCGGGCACCGAGACGGCGACGCCGGGGAGGTTGAGGCCCTTGTGGTCGGAGATCAGCCCGCCCTCGATGACCAGGCAGCGGACCAGCGGCCCGTCCACCTCCAGGACCTCCAGGGTGACCCGGCCGTCGTCGACCAGGATCCGCTCGCCGCGCGAGACGTCCGAGGCGAGGCCCGCGTAGGTGGTGCCGCAGATGTTCTGATCCCCGACGACGCCCTTGTCGGTGGAGATCGTGAACTCGTCGCCGCGTTCGAGAAGTACGGGACCTTCGGCGAAGGTCTCCAGGCGGATCTTCGGGCCTTGAAGGTCGGCGAGGACACCGACGCTGCGGCCGGTCTCGTCCGCGGCCTTGCGGACCCGGCGGTAGCGCTCTTCGTGCTCGACGTGGGAGCCGTGGCTCAGATTGAAGCGGGCGATGTCCATCCCGGCGTCGACCAGGGCCTTGATCTGGTCGTACGAGTCGGTGGCTGGCCCGAGAGTACAGACGATTTTTGCTCGGCGCATACTGCTGAGGGTAGGCATTACCGGCGCGTAACAACGACGCGGGTCCGGACCTCGGGATGACCTTTGCCGGAAGGTGAGTTGAACAATCTGACACGATGTCGGACGGGCTCCCGGCCGGGCCTCCCCGAACGGGCGAAACGCGCGTTCAGCGTATTGACGCGGCCGCCAGCAGGGAGTCGCCGAGGCGGCCCTCGGCGCCGGGTGCGGCGCCCGGCAGCGTGAAGTAGTAGCCGCCGCCGAACGGCAGCACGTACCGCTCCAGCGCCTCGCCCTGGAGCCGCCGCTGGACGGTGGCGAAGCCGAGTTCGAGGTCCCGCTGGTAGCAGACGAACAGCAGGCCCGCGTTCTCGTTCCCGGTGGCGTCCCGGTCGAGGCGGTAGGAGTAGCTGCGCCGCAGGATGCGGTTGGCGTCCGACTCGGTGGTACGGGGGTTGGCCCGGCGGATGTGCGAGTCGAGCGGGATCACCCGCCCCTCGGCGTCGCCCGCGTAGTCCGGGGTGTCGGTCTCCCGGGTGGCCCCGAGCGGTGCGGCGTTGTCCTTGCGGCGGCCGATGACGGCCTCCTGCTTGTGGACGGCGTCGGCGTCCCACAGCGGCATCGCGAAGCGGATCAGGCGGACGGCCTGGTAGGTGCCCCCGGCGGCCCAGGCGGGTTCGCCGCCGCCGGGGCGCACCCAGACCTGGCGGTCCATCAGCGCGGTGTCCTCGGCCTCCAGGTTGCCGGCGCCCTCGCGGAAGCCGAACAGGTTGGTGGTGAAGGCCCGGCCGCCGCGGCCGGTGTCGTTGTCGGGCCGGAACCCGGGGAGCTGCCAGAGCGGTTCCAGCCCGGCCACGGCGGCGGCCGCGGCGGCGAGTTCGGCGGCCCGCTCGGGGGTGGCCGCGCACACCTGGACGGTGAGGTCGCCGTGGCACCAGGCCGGGTCGAGCACGTCGCTGGGGAAGGCCGGCATCTCGGTGAGGCGTTGCGGGCGCAGCGCGCCGAGTCCGTACCGCTGGTCGAAGAGCGAGGCTCCGACGGAGACGGTGAGGCTCTCGCCGTCGCGGGTGCGGGCGGCTTCGGTGCCGAGGCGGTGGAGGACCTCGGCGAGGGCGGTGCGGTCGGGGGCGGTGACCCGGTAGGCGGCGAGTCGGGCGGCGGCGGGTGGCGGGGTGGTGACGCCGGGCTGGTGGTGTCCGGGGGTGCCGGCCGGGGCGGTGGGGTCGGGCGGGCCGTCGGCCGTCCCGGTGCGGTCCGGTCCGCCGTGGTCCGGTCCGCACGCCGTGGCGGCGAATGCTCCGACCAGTCCGGCCAGCACGGGGCGGCGACGGAGCGTCACGCTGTTCCTCTCGCTCGGTGGGTTCACGGTTCGGTGCCGCTCGGCACTTGCCGTACACCCGCCCGGCGCTCGGCGCCGGGCGGGTGTACGGCTGTGCGGCTGTGCCAGTCGTGCGGTCAGGCGTTGTCGAGGTACGCGGTGAGGCGTTCCAGGACGGTCTCGAACTGCCCGGCGTCGATCGTGCAGTCCTCGAACTGGCCGTACATGTCGATGATCTCGACGAGGTCCGGCCCGGTCCGGTGGGCGCCGGCGGCGGAGGTGCCGAGGCTGTAGCCGGTGCCGTCCTCGGCCGCGAGGCGGCGCCACTCCTGGAGGTAGGTCCTGGGGGCGTCGCTGCTGAGGCCGAACGGGAGGATCAGGGTCTCGATCGCCAGCCGCAGGTTCTCGTCGGTGCCGGGGGGTGCCTCGACGATGACCATGTCGTCCTCGTCGGTGTGGAACTCCCACCGGGTGCTGCCGGTCGTGGTGTTCACTGCTTCACTCCCCTGGGGAAGAAGGTCGACGGGGTGTAGGTGCCGTCCGGCTGCTTCTCCAGGAAGCCGGTCATCTTCACGCCGTTGTACTCCCCCTGGACCAGCGTCCCGCCGCGCTTGTAGGTGCCGTTCGCGAACAGCTCGCGGCCGGCCGCCAGGATATCCGCCCTGGTCCAGTCCTCCGGGAAGAAGTGGTGTCCGGCCCGCGCGACCTTCTCGATCTTGTCGCCGTTCACGATGGCCCCGACGGCGCCGTCGACGACCTTCACGGAGCCGTCGGACTGGGTGACCAGCTTGCCGCTGATGTACCGGCCCTCGGGGATGCCGCCGCTCTGGTTGGGGTGGAGGTGCCACCCGGCGAACTCGCCCTTCTTGGTGATGACTCCGTTCATGACGTGGTCGGCGGCCGCGTCGGAGATCTTGACGAAGCTCCCGGAGGAGGCGGGCTTGTTGCCGCTGGGGTCGGTGAGCGCGGTGGGGCGGTTGTCGGCGTAGGCGTGGAGGTTGATCCCGCCCTTGAAGCCGATCGGGTCCTCGCTGAGGAAGCGGTGCAGGCCGGGGCTGTAGTAGCGGGCGCGGTTGTAGTAGAGGCCGGTGCCGTCGTCCTCGCGTCCGGCGTAGCGGCGGCCGTTGCCCTTGTCGTCGCCGCTGGCGGCGGTGGCGCCGAAGGGGTCGTAGAGGTAGCGGGCGGTGAGGGCGCCGGAGTCGTCGGCGAGGGCGACGACGCCGCCGAGCGGGTCGGTGAGGTAGCGGGTGGTGGCGCCGCCGGTCTCGCGCAGTTGGAGGCGGTCGGTGCCGGCGTCGACGGTGGTGGTGACGGTGGTGCCGGTCTTCTCCTGGAGCGGGTTGTCCCCGTCGTTCAGGTAGCCGGTGGTGACGCCGCCGACGGTGCGGGTGGTGCGGCGGCCCTGGGCGTCGTAGCCGAAGCTCGCCGTGGTGCCGGGTCCGTTCAGCGCGCCGAGTTGGCCGCGGGCGTTCCAGGTGTAGGTGGTGGTGCCGTCGTCGGTGAGGTTGCCGTCGGCGTCGTAGCCGACGGTCCTGGCGCCGATGCTCCTGAGCTGGTTGGCGGCGTCGTAGGCGGATGCCTCGGTGGTGCCGGGGATCGCGGTACGGGCGTAGCTGCCGCCGACGCGGACGGGGAGTCCGGCCGCGTTGTAGGTGTAGGTGAGGGTGCCGAGGTCGGTGGTGCCCTTGCGGTAGGTGACGGAGCTGATCCGGCCGGCGGGGTCGTACTGGTAGTCCTGGTGGACGCCGTCGCCGGGTGCGCCGCTGCGGGTGATCCGCCCGGCGTCGTCGTGCTGGAGGGTGACCGCCTCGGTGCCGTTCTTCTTGACGGAGGTGAGGCTGCCGGTGTCGTCGGAGAGGTGTTCCAGCAGCGGCTGTCCGCCGACCAGGGTCTGGCGGGTGCGGCTGGTGGCGCCGTAGGCGTAGCCGACGGTGCCCTGGGGGGTGGTCTCCTGGGTGAGGCGGTCGAAGGCGTCGTAGGTGGCCGTGGTGGGGCCGTTCACCGTGTCGTCGATGCGGATGACGCGGCTGCCGGTGTCGTAGCCGATGGTGGTGCTGCCCTGGTCGGTGCTGCCGGAGACGCCGTAGCGGGTGGTGGTGGGGCGGTCGAGCTGGTCGTGGTCGACGGTGGTGACCAGGCCGCTGCGTGCGGTGGTCCTGACCGGGTTGCCGTTGCGGTCGTAGTCCTGCCGGGCGGTGCGGCCGAGCGGGTCGGTGACGGCGGTGGCGTGGTCCATCGCGTCGAACTCGTAGCCGGTGGTGCCGCCGCGGGGGTCGGTCACCTTGGTCCGGTTGCCGTTGGGGTCGTACTCGTAGCCGGTGGTCCGGCCGAGTCCGTCGGCGGTGGTGCGGACGCGGTCGAGCGCGTCGTAGCCGGTGGTGCGGGCGTTGCCGAGCGGGTCGGTGACCTGGTAGACGCGGCCGGCCGGGTCGAAGAGGCGGCGCTGGACCCGGCCGAGCGGGTCGGTGACGGTGACCTGGTCGCCGAACTCGTAGGTGTAGCCGGTCTTCCGACCGGTGGGGTCGGTCTCGCTGGTGATCTGGCCGGCGTCGTCGGTGGTGTAGACGGTCTTGTGGCCGAGTGCGTCGGTGCTGGAGAGCAGCCTGCCGCGGGGGTCGTACTCGGTGCGGCTGGTCTTGCCGTAGGTGTCGGTGACGGCGGTGACCTCGCCGAACGGGCCGCCGCGTTCGACGCGTTCGGTGCGGGCGTCCGGGGTGCCGGCCAGCGTCGTGGTGCGGATGACCTGTCCGTTGGTGTCGTACTCGATCTCGGTGCGGCGGCCGAGTGCGTCGACGGTGGCGGCCGGGCGGCCGCCGGTGGGGTCGTACTCGGTGCGCTCGGTCTGCTCGACGGGGGTGCCGAGGGCGGTGGTGCGGCTGGTGGCGAGGCCCTGGGCGTTGAAGGTGAAGCGCTGGACGCTGCCGCGCGGGTCGGTCATCCGGGTTTCGGAGATCTTGCCGTCGGTGCCGGTGGTGTAGTCGAACCGGGTGACACCGCCGTCGGCGGCGGTCTGCTGGAAGACGCGGCCGGCGCTGTCGTAGGTGTTGGTGAGGAAGACGGTGCCGCGCGCGTCGGTGATGGTCTTCATCCGGCCGGACTCGTACGTGTACTTCATCACGCCGCCGGCCGGGTTGGTGACGGTCTCCAGGTGTCCGTCGGCGGTGTAGGTGTAGGTGACGGCGCGTCCGAGGTTGTCCTCGGCCCTGGTGATCCGCGGCGGGTTGGCGGTGTCGTAGGAGAACTTGATCCACTTGCCGTTGGGCGAGGTGACCTGGGTGATCGGGCCGCGCAGGCGGACCTTGCCGTCGCTGTCCGCGGGTGCGGGGGCGCGGGTGATGGTGGTGGTGTTGCCGAACTTGTCGCGGATCGCCTGGAGCGGTGCCTCGTCGCCGAGCACGTAGGTGGTGCCGTTGCGGAGCTTGACGTCCCAGCCGTTGCCGTTCCAGCCCATGGTGGCGCCGGAGAACTCGGTGGGGGTGGGGTCGGCGAGGAACAGGGCGTCCTCGTAGGTCTTCTCGCCGGGGGTGATCCGACGGAAGTGGATCTTGCTGCCGTCCGGTTGGACGAGGTCGACCTCGAGGTACCGGTAGTAGCCGATGTTGCCGGTCGACCACGGGAAGTAGCCGAAGTTGAAGTTCATCCCGACGCCGAAGGACCGGGAGTCCTGGTCGCCCTGCTGGTAGGTGCGGCGCAGGGTGAGCGGGACGACGTCGTCGAGCACGAGGTCGGTGTTCTCGTCGACGAGCAGGCCGGTGGCCGGGTCGACGGGGTCGCCGACGCGCGGGCCGGGCTTCGGGGCGACCGGCGGCGGGTTGTGGCCGGGGACGGCGGTCATCGCGCCGGTGAAGCGGTAGACCTTGACGTCGGCGTCCGGCACGACCTGGCTGCCGTCGGGGGTGACGGTGCCCTTGCCGTAGATGTGCCAGCCCTGGCCGTCCGGGTCGTAGTTCCAGAAGATCATCCGCGTGCCGGGGGCCTCGCGGGTGTAGTTGGGGTAGACGATCTGGGCGCCGTCGGGGAAGAGGTAGCCGCTGCCCGGCTGGACGCTGAAGTAGATCGGCACCTGGGTGGGCGGCAGCGGGAAGGGCGTGCGGTCGATCGGGATCGGTGTGATGGACAGTTCGGTGGCGAGCTTGCCGTCACCGTCGCGGACCACGGCCCCTGCCGGGATGCGCACTTCGAGGCCCGGGATGGCCGGGGTCCTGAGGACGGTCGGCTCGGTGGTCGGCGAGGCGATGCGGACGGTGCTCGCGGTGTCGGTCTGCGGGATGAACACCGTGGACGGCACCCGCAGGGTCTGTCCGGCGGGGACGTCGACGCCGATGTCGAAGACGCCGTAGCTGCGGTCGCCGCTGCTCGCGGTGCGTCCGTCGACGCGCAGCACGCGGTGGCCCGGGTCGGTGCCCTTGACCAGGAAGCGGCCCTGGTCGTCGGTCTTCGCGACGGCCTTGCCGACGCTGACGGTGGCGTTCTTCAGCGGGGTGCCGGAGACGGTGCGGATCTGGCCGGAGACGGCGGTGGTGCCCTTGGGCGCGTCGGCCGGGTAGGCCGGCGCGGGGGCCGCGCCGTACCGGGTGTACCAGCCCTTGCCGGCGAGGTTCTCGGCGTCCGGCTTCCAGACGGTGTCGGCGGGCCTGGACGTCTCGCCGGGGGCCTGGCGGGGGAACCCGCAGGCGGCCCAGCCGGCCGACGGCTCGCCGGGGCGGGGGGCCTTGCGGCCGCCGCGCGGGTCGGCGACCGGCACGGCGCGGTTGGTGCCGGCCGGGGCCTCGGCCACGGTGTCGCACTGCTCGGGCGTCGGCCCGGTGGCCGGTGCGGACGACTGCGGCGCGGACGCCGGGGCCGGCCCGGAGGCGGCATCGGCGGCGGGAGCCGCATCAGCGGCGGAGGCGTCGGCAGCAGGAGCGACTGGCGCGCCCGCCGCCTTGGCCGCCACCGCGGCGGCGACCCGGTCGACGCCGACCGTGGCGGAGCCGGTGGCGGCGGCCCTCGGGTCGACGATCACCCGGTAGGTGCCGGCCACCGCGAGCGGGGCGGAGAGCTTGTACGGGCTCTGGTCATAGCGGGTGACGCGGTCGACCAGGGTGCTGCCGTCCGGCTTGATGACGCTCAGCTGGTAGCCGCCGCCGACGAAGGTGGTGTTGCTGAAGGTGATCTGGAGCGAGTCGCCGACCGCACCGGTGAAGGAGAGCTGGCCGTCCTGGCCCGGGCGGCTGAGCGTCAGCGCGGCGCCCGCGCCGCCGACGGCGACCTGGCCGCCGTCGAAGGCGGTGGACAGGGTGTAGGTCGCGGTGCCGGTGGCCCCGGCGTCCGGGTCGTCGGTGATCTCGTAGGTGCCGGTGACCGGGAGCGCGGCGAGCGTGTAGCTGTCGTTGGCGATGACGTAGCCGGCCAGGCCGAGCTGGCTGCCGTCCGGCTTGGTGATGCGCAGGTTGTGGGAGCGGTAGCCGGTGGTGACGGCGGTGACGGCGAGGCTCAGCCGCTGGCCGGCGGTGCCGTCGAAGCGCAGCAGGACGTTCTGCGCGGCCCGGCCGACGGTGACGGTCCTGGCGGCGCCGTCGACGGCGAGCGGGCCGGCGTCGACGGTGGCCGAGAGCTGGAGCGTGTAGTCGCCGAGCGCCGCGGTGTTGGCGCTCGCGACGATCTCGTAGGTGCCGGTGGTCGGGAGCGGCGGCAGGTCGGGGCCGCCGGAGTTGCGGGAGGCGATCTGCTTGCCGTCCGGCCCGTTGACCGTGAGGGCGACGGTGCCGGTGTAGCCCTTGGGCAGGCTGCCGACGCTGAGCCGCTGGCCGGCGGTGCCCTGGAAGGTCAGCCGGGCGTTCTGGGACGGCCGGGTGATGGTGATCGTCTTGTCGTCGCCGACCGCGGTGGTGCCCGCGGTGGCGTCGGAGTTGAGCCAGAGGGTGACGGTGCCGGTGGCGGCGCCGCCGGAGACGATCAGTTCGTGGCGGCCGGTGGCGGCGAGCTTCGGCAGGTCGGCGCCTTCACCGGAGGCGTAGACGCTGCTCTGGGTGCCGTCGGGCCGGACCAGTGTGACGCCGGGCAGGTAGGTCGTGGAGCCGATCTTGAGGTTGACGGCGGTGTAGCCGAGGCCGAGCTGCTGGCCCTCGGTGCCGTCGAAGTTCAGCCGGACCTGCTGGCCGGGCCGGGTGAGGGCGAGCTGCTTCTCGGCGCCGTCGCGGGTGACGGTGCCGCCGTCGGTCTCCTCGGAGAGCCAGAGCCGGGCGCCGCCCACGCTGGCGTCGGTGAAGCCGATCACCAGGCGGTAGGTGCCGGGGGCGAAGGTCTTGAGCCGCAGGTAGTTGTCCAGGCTGAAGCTGCGCCAGGTGCTGAACTTGGCTCCGCCGGGCTCGTAGAGGGTGGCCGTCAGGTACTTGTACTTGACGGCGGGCGTCGCGTCGGTGAAGGCCAGCCCGTACCAGGCCTCCTTCTTGCCCTCGAAGGAGAGCTCGACGAACTGTCCGGGGGTGGCCAGGTTGAACCCGAAGCCCTGGTCGGTGGTGCTGGTGGTACCGGTGACGTTGCGGGTCAGCGCGGTGGTGAGGGAGCCGGTGCCGGTGCCGTCGGGGTCGATGACGAGCTGGTAGACGCCGCTGGTGGTCAGTGCGGGCAGCGGGACGTTGCGGCCGGTCCGGGCCTCCAGCGGCCACGGGGTGTCGTACTGGTCGGCGGCGAAGGAGCGGCCGAAGGGGTCGTACAGGCGGAACTTCGACGGGGTGCTGATGCTGTTGGCGGACATGCCGAGACCGAGGCGGTCGCCGGCCTTGCCCTCGAACCGCAGGCCCAGGGCCTTCCCGGCGGCGATGGTCGAGGTGACCGGGGTGCCGTCGACGGTGAGCGCGCCGCCGTCGACCAGGGTGCCCGGGGCGGTGCCGGCGGGCGGGACGACGAAGTCGGTGCCGCTGGTGGCGGTGCCGCCCGGGGTGCGGACGGTGATCCGGCCGGAGGAGGAGGCGCCGGGCACGACCACGGTGAGGCTGGTGGGCGTCGCCTGGGTGACCTTGGCGAGCGTGCGGTGGAACAGGACCGAGTTGCGCGACGGGTCCGGGTCGAAGCCGCTGCCGGTGAGGGTCACGGTGGTGTCGGGCGCGCCGGCGGCGGGCGAGAAGCCGGTCAGCGCCGGGGCGGGCCGGGCGGTGCCGATCCGGAACCGCTCGGTGCCGGTCGCGGTCGACGCGCCGACGGTGACGGTGACCGGGCCGTCGGCGGCGCCGGCGGGGACGACCACGGTGAGGCGGTTCCGCTCGGCGGTGACCACCTGGGCCGGGGTGGCGGTGCCGGTGAAGGTCACCCTGACGGCCGCCGGGTCGGTGGCGAACGCGGTACCGCTGATCTCGACCGTGGCGCCGCTCGGCGCCTGGTTCGGCACGGTGGACAGCACGGTCAGCTCGGACGAGGAGGTGCGCTTGGTGGACACCGTGTTGCCGGCGGCGTCGTACTCGTAGCGGGCGCTCTCGCCGTTCGGCTGCGAGACGCCGACGAGCTGGCCGGCGGCGTCGTAGAACAGGTCGTGCGGGTCGCCGGAGGCGAACGCGTCGACGACGAAGGAGTGGGCGGCCGGGGTGGAGGCGTGGCCGGCGGCGTCGAAGGCGCGCACGGTCAGGGTGCGGCGGCCGGCGGAGGTCGGGGTGAGGGTGACCGTGGCGGAGCCGTCGGCGGCGGCGGCGGTCTCGGTGGCCGCGGCGTCGGTGTCCAGCTGGTAGCTGTACTTGGCGATCTGCTCGGCGCCGCCCGGCTTGAGGGCGAAGGTGCCGGACCGTCCGACGCCGCCGTGCGGCTGGTTGTCGGCCGGGTACTCGGCGGAGGAGACCAGTGGGGTGGCCGGGGCCTGGACGGCGTCCTCGTAGGTGACGGACAGCGTGGGGTCGGCGGCGAACCGGGTGAAGCCGTTCTTGTCGGCCTCGGCGGAACTGCGCAGCGCGAAGGTGAGGCTGGCGCGTCCGTCGCCGAGGGCCTGCGCGGTCGCCGTGGTGGCGTCGATCTGGCCGGTCACCGGGCCCGGGCGGGAGGCGCAGGGTCCCTGGAGGGTGGCGCTGCCGATCAGTTGCAGCTGGGCGGGCTGGGTGAGCCAGGTGGTGCTGGGGCTGATCGGGCCGGTGATCCAGGCCTGGACGGTGTTGGGCTGGCAGGCCGAGGCGAAGGTCTCGGTCGCGGCCAGGGTGGCGCTCAGTACCCGCTTGCCCACCAGGCCGGTCGGGACGGCGAGTTGGAAGTACGTCCGCTCGATGCCCGCCGGCGCGATCCAGCCCTGGTAGCCGACGCCGAGGCCGGCGGGCGGCGGGGTCGCGTTGTAGGACGACATCGCCGGGTACTGCGACTTGACCTCGGCGTGGGCCACGGTGGTGAGGGTGGCGAACGAGGGGTCGATGAACACCGGGTAGACGGTGTCCGGCGCGGTCAGCAGGCCGGCGTCGGGGGTGATCCCGATCGTGCCGTCCTGCACGCTGGTGGTGACCGGGGCCTCCCGGGCGCCGGGTCCCGGGCCGCCTGCGCCGGACCGGGCGGCCTCCGGGGCGGGGGCCGCGTCGGGGGCCGCCTGCGCTCCGGCGGAGTTCTTGGGGCTCTTGGAGCTCTGCGGGGCCTTCGCGGCCTGCTGGCTCTTGGTGTCCTGCGGGGCCTTGCTGTCCTGCGGGGCCTTCGCGGCCTGGTCGCCGGCCGCCGCGGAGACCGCGGAGTCCCACATCCGGGCGGGCGGGGAGGCGAACACCGCGCGGCCCTGGGCGTCCTTGACGGTCAGGCCGTCGCCCGGTTCGGCCGCGAGGGCCAGGCCGGGGCTCGTCCGGGTGACGAGCTTGAGGGCGGCCAGCCCGGGATCGGCGGCCGCCTTGGCGTTCTTGACGACCAGGACCTCCTGGACGCCGCCGGTCGGCGTGACGGTGACCACCAGGTCGACGCCGCTCGGCAGGACGTCGGGGTAGGTCAGGGCGGCGCCGTCGGCGGTCGGCGCGGGGAGCTTGTCCGGCCAGAAGAGTTCCAGCCGCTGGCCGCCCTCGACGGTGAGCGTGGCGAGCGGGCCGGAGCCGCCGCCCGACAGCTCCACCGCGGTGGAGGTGGCCTGCGGGAGGTAGCGCCCGTCGGAGCTGCGGTGCAGCGTGGGGTCGAGGTCCACCCAGCCGTCACCCTGCCTGGTCCGGGTGGGCCGCGGGGAGATCTCGGTGGTGAAGGTGCCGTCGGGGTTGGCGAAGGTCTGCGCGGCGGCGGCGCGGGCGTCGGCGACCTCGACCCGGCTGTGCTGGCGGCGGGCCGCCTTGCTCGCGGCGGCCGCGTCGGGGGCGGCGTCGACGCGCTCGCTCTTCGGCGCCTCCGCCCGGGCGGGCTCCTGGCCGTGCGCCACTGCCAGGAGCAGGGACAGGGCGACCGCCGCCGCCCCCGCCACCCTGGACAGGCGGGTCCGTCCCCGCCCGTCGGCCGGACCGGGTGGTCCGGATGCACCGGACTTCGCTGATGTGCCGTGACCGAAAGCAGGCATGGCTGAGAAGGCCCCCCGTCTGGTTCCCCGAGCGGCGCGGACGCGCGCCGCCCATGATCCGCGATCACGATCTCTTCACCGAAGAATCACTGTCAAGGGAACTTTTCCCCTCGGGTGGCGCGATCCTGACGCTCCGACAACCGGCGGTGCGCATCGGTACGAGCCGGACAGGCCGCGCCGCCCCGGGCCGTTCGATGCGATTCCGTGAAGGGCTGTTCACCCCTGGTTCACCGTCACTTCCGCTGCCGCTCCGACCCCGGCGGGACGCTCGTCACCCGGGTGGATGCCCGGACCCGGATCGGGCGAGGGGGAAGCGTTCGGCATGAGGCGTGTTTTCGGGGTACTTGCGGCACTGGTGCTGCTTGCCGGGGTGGGTGTCGCGCTGTTCTGGCCGGGCGGCGACCCCGACGGCAAGGACAAGGTCATCACCATCTCGGGCGTGA
This sequence comes from Kitasatospora sp. NPDC058170, assembly GCF_042883905.1. NCBI lineage: Bacteria > Bacillati > Actinomycetota > Actinomycetes > Kitasatosporales > Streptomycetaceae > Kitasatospora > Kitasatospora sp. NPDC058170. Next base: position 611,638 of record NZ_JBHVUV010000001.1, on the reverse strand, counting down.
TCGGCTCGGAGAAGCGGGAGTTCTTCGCCGACCCCGACGTGGTCGCGGCGTTGCGCAAGCAGGGCCTGAAGGTCGACACGGTGACCACCGGGTCCTGGCTGATGGGGGACAGCGACCTCGACAGATACGACTTCGCCTTCCCCTCCAGCCTCTCCCCGGCGGAGGAGATCCGCCAGAAGAAGTCGATCAAGAGTGAGTCGGTGCGCCCGTTCTACTCACCGCTGGTGGTGCTCGCGCACCGGCAGGTGGCGGACGTCCTGAAGTCCAACTCCCTGGCCACGGTGTCGGAGACCGGGGTCTGGACGTTCAAGATGGACGGCTATCTGAAGTCCGTCCAGAGCGGCCTCCGCTGGCAGGACCTCAACGGCACCAAGGAGCACGCCGAGCTGTCCGGCTCGATCTTCCTGACCACCACCGACCCCGAGACCTCCTCCTCCGGCGCCCTGTACCTGGCGGCGGTCTCGTACCTGGCCAACGGCCACCAGGTGGTGTCCGACGACGCCGGGGTGGCCCGGGTCGCCGGGGTGCTCAAGCAGGTGACCTCCATGCAGGGCGACCAGAAGACCAGCAGCGACGGCCCGTTCAAGGACTTCCTGTCCGGGGTCGGCAACCCGCTGGTGCTGGTGTACGAGTCCCAGGTGGCGGCGCTGAGCACCAAGGGCACGACGCCCGACGACCTGGTGGTGCTCTACCCGGACACCACGGTGTCGAGCGACCACACCCTGGTCACGCTCAAGCCCGACGGCGACAAGCTCGCCACGGCGCTGCGCGACGACCCGGCCCTGCGGGATCTGGAGACCAGGTTCGGCTTCCGTCCGCAGGCCGATCCGGCCGCGCTCGGGCGGGCGGTCAAGAACCGCAAGGGCGGGCTGGTCTACGCCCCCGACCTGGCGGCGGCGGGCATCCAGCAGGCCCAGGTGCCCCGGGTGGCGGTCCTGAACAAGCTGATCAACGCGGCCAAGGGGAAGTGACGGGGGATGACGACGGCAATGCGTGTGAAGACCGCGGCACGGCGCGGCGGCGGGAGGGTGCTCGCGGCGGGCCTGGCCCTGCTGGTGGCGACCGCCTGCACCTCCTCCGCCGATCCCGCCCCCAAGCCGACCGACGCTCCCGCGCCGACCGCCCAGGCGGGCGTGCTGCGCGTCCTGGCCGGAAGTGAACTCCAGGACATGGCACCGGTGTTGGAGGAGGCCCAGAAGGCCACCGGGGTGACGGTGCAGTTCGCCTGGACCGGCTCGCTGGACGGCGCCGACGCCGTCTCCTCCGGCCGCGCGGACGGCAAGTACGACGCGGTCTGGTTCCCGTCGAACCACTACCTGCGGCTCGACGACGCGGGCAAGTCCAAGCTGCTCTCCGAGACCCCGGTGATGGTCTCGCCGGTGGCGGTCGGCGTGCGCTCCTCGACGCTCAACGACCTGGGCTGGGGCGACGGTTCGAAGGTGACCTGGGCCCAGGTCGCGGACGCCGCCTCGGCCGGGAAGCTCTCCTACGGGATGTCCGACCCGTCGCGTTCCAACTCCGGCTTCTCGGCGCTGGTCGCGGTGGCCTCGGCCTTCTCCGGCGCCAACTCGGCGCTCACGGACGCGGATGTGCAGAAGGCGACGCCGTCGCTGAAGAAGTTCTTCACCGGGCAGAAGCTCACCTCGGGCTCCTCCGGCTGGCTGGCGCAGGCCTACTCCCGCGCCGAACCGGGCCGGGTGGGGGCGCTGGTGAACTACGAGTCGGTCCTGCTCTCGCTGAACAAGACCCTTGCGCAGGACCAGCAGTTGACGGTGGTGCGGCCCACCGACGGCGTGGTGTCGGCGGACTACCCGCTGTCGCTGCTGGGCTCCTCCGCCCAGCGCGAGCGGGACTCCTTCCAGCGGCTCACCGCCTATCTGCTGAAGGACGACGTGCAGCGCCGGATCTCGGAGCTGACGCTGCGCCGCCCGGTGACCGCGGGAGCGGCGTCGGCGCCCGGGCTTCCCACCGACCGGCGGCGCGAACTGCCCTTCCCCGGCAGCAAGTCGGTCGCGGACGGGCTGCTGGCCTCGTACCAGAACGAGCTGCGCCGGCCGTCCCGGACGGTGTACGTGCTGGACACCTCGGGTTCGATGTCCGGCGGTCGGCTGGCCTCGCTGAAGGCCGCGCTCGGCCGGCTGACCGGGGCCGAGGACACCCGGGGCGTGCGGCGGTTCCGGGACCGGGAGGAGGTCACCCTGATCGACTTCGCGTCCAGGGTGAAGTCCACCAAGACGCACCTGGTCCCGGCGAGCGGCACGCAGCCGGGCCCGCAGGCCGAGTTGGCGGCGATCAACGGGGACGTCCAGGCGCTGCGGGCGGACGGCGGCACGGCGGTGTACAGCTCGCTGGAGGAGGCGTACCGGGTGATCGAGCGCCAGCAGGCGGCGGCCGCGGACGACCGGTTCACGTCGATAGTGCTGATGACGGACGGCGAGAGCAACGAGGGCGCGACGGACAAGGACTTCAAGAACTTCTACACCGGGCTGTCCTCGGCGCAGAAGGCGGTGCCGGTGTTCCCGATCCTGTTCGGTGACGCGGCGAAGGGCCAGCTGCAGGGGATCGCGGAGCTGACCGGCGGCAAGCTGTTCGACGGCACGAGTTCGCTGGACGGCGCGTTCGAGGAGATCCGTGGCTACCAGTAGCAGTGGCGGTCGGCGGGTGCTGGGCTACCTGGAGTCGGCCCGGAACCTGGTCGGCTGCACGGCCGGGGCGGGCGGCCTGGTGCTGCACTTCCTGGGGCTGGGCGGCGTGTGGTGGCCGGCGGTGGTGGTCGGCCTGTACGGCGCGGGCGCGCTGCTGACCCCGTCGAGGCGGCCGTCGCCCGGGGCGGCGCGGCCCGCGGGGCCATCGGTCCTGGAGCACGAGCCGCCGGCCGCGCTCCCCGTTGATCCCCTCGACCCCTTCACGGTCGAGGTGGACGCCCTGGCCCGGAGCCTGGCGGACCTGCCGCTGCCGGCCTCGGTCCGGCTGGAGGACCTGCTGGACCGGCTGCGGGTCGCCGGGCCGGACGGCGAGGCCGAGCGGATCCTGCGTGATCGGCTGCCGCTCGCGGTGGACGGCTACCTGCGGGCCCGGACCTGGCAGCGCTGGTCGCCGGGCTCGCCCGACCCGGCCGTCGAACTGGACCGCGAGGTCGGGCGGATGGCCGCGGCGCTCGCCGGCTGAGCGGAGCGAAACGGGACGGCTTCGAGCCGTGCGGCGGTGAGCGGGTCCGGGTTGCCCGATCGGGCAGCCCGGACCCGTCGTCGCGCCTACTCGACCGCCTTGGGGCTTGCGCTCCCGCTCCCCCTCCAGCTCAGCCCTCCAGCTCAGCTCTCCAGCTCCCCCTCCAGCTCAGCCCTCCAGCTCAGCCCTCCAGCGTCCCCGCCAGCTCGGCGCGCCGCCGCACGCCCAGCTTCCGGAAGCTGTTGGTCAGGTGCGTCTCCACCGTGCGCCGCGCGAGGTGCAGCATCCCGGCGATCTCCGCGTTGGAGTGGCCGGCCACCGCCAGTCGGCAGATCCGCAGCTCGCTGTCGGTCAGCGCCTCCGCCCCGGCGTGCTCGCCCCGGCCGATCCGGGCGCCGGAGGCCCGCAGCGACTCCACGGCGACCGCACACAGCCGTACCGCGCCGAGCCGTTCGGCCCGCCCGGCGGCCTCCCGCAGGGCCCGGCGGGCGGCCCCGCGCCGGCCGCCGTCGGCGAGCAGCCGCCCGTAGGTGATCAGTGCGGGGATCAGCTCGACCTCCACCTCGGCGCGCCGCAGCAGGTCCACGGCCTCGGTGGCGAGGTCCAGTCCGTGCCGGCCGCCGGTGGCGGCGGCGAGCGCGCGCAGGGCCCGGCCGACGGTACGCGGGGTGCCCCAGACCCGGGCGAGCCGCAGCTCCTCCTCGGCGAGGGCGACGGCCGGGCCGGGTTCGCCGAGCAGGGTGTGGCAGTCGGCGGCGGCGGAGCGCCAGGGGGTGACGATCGGGCTCCAGACCCGTCGCTCGCTCTGCCGGCGCCCGCACTCCATCAGGTCGACGAGCGCCTCGGCGGGTTCTCCGGAGGCGAGCCGCAGCATTCCGCGGGCGTACAGGTACTCGTTCCACTCCCAGGAGCCCTGGGAGTGGTCGGCGACGACGGCCCGGGCCAGGCCGTGGGCCTGCCAGATCCGGCCGGTCTCGGTGAGGGCGATGACGGCCTGGGCGACCAGGTGGGCGTTCAGCTGGCCGAGCAGCCCGGCGTAGCGGGCGCCGATCGCCCTGGCGTCGCCGGGCGCGGCCGGCCCCGGTTCCGCCGGGACCGCCAGGACGGCCGCACCCGCCAGGGCTGCCGCACCCACCGGACCCGCCTCGTCCACCGGACCCACCGCTGGGCCCACCGGGGCCGCCGGGGCCACCGACGCCCCGATCAGGGGCGCCTCCGACTCCCCCGGGACACCGCACCACCAGGACCGTTCGGCGCCCGCGGCCGGTCCGCCGCCGTGCCGGGGCGCGGGTGCGGCGGGCTCGGTGAGCGCGAACTCGTCCAGCAGCGCCTGGTACTCCCCGCGCATCACCCGCAGCTCGGCCCGGACGCTCAGCAGGCACTGGTAGCCCGGGTCCAGGGTGGGCCCCCGGTAGCCGGCCAGGCCGGTCTCCACCAGCCGGTCCGCCTCGGGCAGCAGGTCCGCCCACTGGGCCAGGGTGGCGGCGGAGACCAGGACGTAGGAGCGGCAGAGCGGGTCCACCGGGGAGTCGAGCAGCTCCCCCACCCGCTCGGCGACCTCGGCCGCGGAGAGCACCCCGCTGGTGGAGTCAAACTCGGTGAGCAGGGCGTGGGCGGCCGGTGCGAGCCGGTGCGGGGTGCGGGCGGCGAACCGCTGCAGGCCCTCGACCACCTGGAGCCAGCTGTGGCCGTCGTGTGCGGCGATCAGCGCCGCGGCGGCCTGCACGGCGTGGACGAGGTCCTCCCGGTCGCCGAAGCGCTCGGCCAGCTCCTCCATCACCTCCAGCGCGGCGGGGGTGTCGCCGCGGGCGGCCAGCACGGCCCCGAGGGTGTTGGCGGTGCGGAAGACCCCCTCGTCGGACTGGTGGACGTGGACGGCCTCGGCGAGGTGGCGAACCCCTGCCGTGCGCTCGGCGGCGCCCAGGGTGACCTCCAGGCCGCCGAGTTCGGTGAGGACCAGGCCGCGGCGCCGGTCGGTGAGCGGTTCGGCGAGCAGTCGGCGCAGCAGGGTGACGGCGTCGGCCGGGCGGTTGGCGGCGGAGGCGCTGCGGGCGGCGCAGCGCAGGGCGTCGGCGGCCCAGCGCGGGGCGGGGGCGGGGGCGAACAGCAGGTGGCCGGCGACGCGTTCGTCGGGTGCGCCGTGGCGGTGCAGGAACTCGGCGGCGGCGCGGTGGACCTCGGCGCGGTGGTCGGGTCCTCGGCGGGCGAGGACGGCGTCGGCGAGCAGGGGGTGGGCGAACCTGGGCCAGCGGCCCGGTCCGGGGTTGTCGAGCAGTCCCTGGGCGGTGAGTTCGGCGAGCCAGCCGCCGACCTGGCGGGGGTCGGCGCCGGCGAGTTCGGCGAGCATCGGTGCGGGGTCGCAGTGGCCGGCGCCCGGCAGCGGTGCGGTCCGGGCGGCCGGGTGCTCCTGCATCCGGGCGAGGGCCTGGGCGACGGCGAGGGCCCGGTCGCCGCCGCCGCGCAGCCACTGTTCGACGGCGTCGGGGAAGGCCCCGCCGGGCAGCCGGGCGCAGCTGTCGGGCAGGGCGCCGGGCAGGGCCTCGGGGTGGAGACCGGGGTGGAGACCGGGGTGGCGGCCGGGGTGGGGGTCCGGGTGGGCGGGGTGGGTCGGGCGTTCGCCCAGGTCGGCGAGGAGGGCGGTGAGCAGCAGCGGGTTGCCGCCGGTGGCCCGGGCGCATTCGGCGGCGAGTCCGGGCGGTGTGCCGGGGCCGAGCCGGTGCTCGGCGAGCCGGACGGCGGCGGGGGTGTCGAGCGGGCCGAGTCGGCTGGTGCCGGCCAGGGTCGGGGGCAGGCCGCGGGCGAACCGTTCGACGGTGGCGCCGAGTTCGGACTGGCGGCGTTCGGTGGCGAGCATCAGGACGGGCAGCCGGTCGATCCGTCGGGCGATCTGCAGCAGCCAGCGGCGGGAGGGCTCGTCGGCGAGGTGGATGTCGTCGACGGCGAGCAGCAGCGGGTGGTGTGCGGCGTGCAGGCGCAGCAGCGACCAGAGGGTGGTGTCGGCGCCGGGGTGGCGGTCCGTTCCCTCGGTGCGCGTGCCGTAGGCGTCCGGTCCGGTCTCGAAGAGCTGGCGGGCGGCGGCGTGGGGGATGCCCGACTCGTCGGCCGAGCAGCGGGCCCACAGGACGGTCATGCCGTGGGCGGCCTCGCGGCGGGCGGCCTCGGCGAGCAGGGCGCTGCGGCCGGTGCCGGTGGCGCCGGCGAGCAGCAGGACGCTGCCGGTGCCGGCCCGGGCGCGTTCGGCGAGTTCGGCGATGCGGCGCAACTGCGGGTGGCGTTCGGTGAGTTGTGACGGCGCGGGCGCGGCCGGGCCCGGCTGCCACCCCCGTGTGCTGACGGTCTTCATCTGCTGTCCCCTCCCCCAGGCCCTTGCCGGGGATGACCGGGCGGGCAGTCTTGGCCCTCATGCGGGGAAACGGCTTGACGCCCCTCCAGCGCCTGGGCTAGAGGTGTGATTCTTGTCGCACCCCGCTTTTCGCCGTGCAGCGCCCCCCTTTCTGCGGGTGAGGGCGTCCGCGCGCGAGAAGGGGACCGCCGGCCGTGGCGGCACTCCGGTGCCGCGCCGATCGTGGTCGGTGGCCGCACGGATCGTGGTCGGTGGCCTGATCTCGTGGTGGACCACGATGGCCGTGGCCGTCCGCGGCGGGGAGCATGTAGGTCCGGCCGGGGCAGCACCGCACCCGGCCGCATCGACTCACCGCCCACCCTCTGTCGGGTACATGCAACGCTCCCCGGCGCCGCGTTCCGGCCACCGGGCAGGTGGGTCGGACTTCCAGGAGGGGGCCAGATTGACTGTCCTGCACACCGAGTACGACCGCCGCGGTACGTCCTACCGCCTGCCGTCGCCGACCCAGGCGCACCGCACCGTCCCGCCGCAGCGCCCGGTGCCCGGCCACCACGCCACCCGGCCGGCCGCGGCGGCGCCCGGCGCCGTGCGCACCCCCGTGGTCGTCCAGGCCGCGGACCCGATCTCGCGGGCCGGCGCGGAGGCGCAGCTGCGGCGGTGCCCGGGGCTGGACCTGGCGGAGGACGCCGCGGCGGCGGCCCCCGGCGCGGTCACCGTGCTGCTCGCCGAGTCCGCCGACAGCAGCACCACGGCGACCCTGCGCCGGCTGGTGCGCGGCGGCGACCACCGGGTCGTCCTGGTGGTCGAGCGGATGCGCGAGGCGGAGCTGCTGGAGGCCGTGGAGTGCGGGGTCGCCGCGATCCTGTGGCGCCGTGAGGCGACCGCCGACCGGCTGGGCCGGGCGGTGCTCGCGGCGGCGCGCGGCGACGGCGACCTGCCGGCCGACCTGCTGGGGCGGCTGATCACCCAGATGGGCCGGCTGCAGCGCAGCGTCCAGGGCCAGCCGGGCTACACCCCGCCGGGGCTCTCGGAGCGCGAGGCGGATGTGCTGCGACTGGTCGCCGACGGCTTCGACACCGGCGAGATCGCCGCCAAGCTGTCGTACTCCGAGCGCACCGTCAAGAACGTGCTGCACGGGCTGACCACCCGTCTGCAGCTGCGCAACCGGGCGCACGCCGTCGCCTACGCCGTGCGCGAGGGCTACATCTAGGGCGATCCCCGGGTGCTCTCCCCGACGGGGCGGGAGGGTCTCCCCGACGGGGCGGGCGGGTGGTGCGACACCCGCCCGCCCCCGTCACGAACGAGTCGCCAAGATCTCACCTGCTGGAAACGTCCGGGGACTATCCAATCCGGCCGGCCTCGCGGCACACTTCTACGCGCGTACCTCTACGCGCGTCACCAGCACCGTTGACGATCCGTTCGCAGTCCCCACCCGGGAGAGTCGTCCATGTCCCTGAACCGCCGTGACTTCGTCACCCGGTCCGCCGCCACCGCCGCCGGCGCCGCCCTCGTCGGCGGCACCGCCATCGCCGCCGCCACCCCCGCCGCGGCGGCCGGGCCGGACGACACCCGTGGCAAGGGCAAGAGCAAGAAGCAGGCCTTCACCGTCATGGGCACCACCGACCTGCACGGCCGGGTGCTCAACTGGGACTACTTCACCGACGCGGTCTACGCCGACAAGGCGCACAACGAGGTCGGCCTCGCCAAGATCTCCACCCTGGCCAAGCAGGTCCGCGAGGAGAAGGGCTGGGACCGCACCCTGCTCATCGACGCGGGCGACACCATCCAGGGCACCCAGCTGACGTACTACTACGCCCGGGTCGAGCCGATCGCCACCGAGGCGGACACCGCTCCCGAGCACCCGATGGCGCTCGCCATGAACACCATGGAGTACACCGCCGCCGCCCTCGGCAACCACGAGTTCAACTACGGCATCGACACCCTGCGCGCCTACGAGGAGCAGCTGGACTTCCCGCTGCTCGGCGCCAACGCGCTGAACGCCAAGAACGACAAGCCGGCCTTCCCGCCGTACGTGATCCGCAAGATCAAGCTGCCCGGCGGCCCGGCCCTCAAGGTCGGCATCCTCGGCCTGACCAACCCGGGCATCGCGATCTGGGACAAGGCGAACGTCTCCGGCAAGATGACCTTCCCCGGCATCGTGGAGACGGCCAAGATCTGGGTCCCCAAGGTGAAGGCGGCCGGCGCCGACGTCATCGTGGTCGCCTGCCACTCGGGCATGGACGAGGCCACCTCCTACGGCGACCAGCTGCCCTGGGCCGAGAACGCCTCGGTCGCGCTGGCCGAGCAGGTCCCCGGCGTCGACGCGGTCCTGGTGGGCCACGCGCACAAGGAGATCCCGCAGCGGCTGGTCGTCAACAAGCAGACCGGCAAGACGGTCGTGCTCTCCGAGCCGCTCTGCTGGGGCCAGCGGCTGACCTGCTTCGACTTCGAGGTGGAGTACGACCAGGGCGCTTGGAAGGTCGTCTCGCTCTCCTCCCGGGTGCTGAACTCCAACACCGTCCCGGAGGACCCGGAGATCGTCGACCTGATGACCGACCAGCACAAGAAGGTGGTCGCGTACGTCAACCAGGTCATCGGCACCTCGAAGATCGCGCTGTCGATCGCCGACGCGCCGTTCAAGGACGTCCCGATCATCGACCTGATCGGCCGCGTCCAGGCCGACGTGGTCAAGGAGGCGCTGGCCGGCGGCCAGTACGCCAAGCTGCCGGTGCTGGCCCAGGCCGCGCCGTTCAACCGCACCGCCCTGATCCCGGCCGGCCAGGTCAAGCTGCGGGACGCGGCCGGCCTGTACATCTACGAGAACACCCTGGAGGCCCGCATCCTGACGGGCGCCCAGATCAAGGACTACCTGGAGTTCTCGGCCCGGTACTACGCCCAGGTCGCCCCGGACGCGCCGATCGACCGGGCGAAGCTGACCAACGCGGGCAACACGCCGGACTACAACTACGACTCGGTGTACGGCGTCTCCTACGACATCGACATCGCCCAGCCGGCCGGCTCGCGGATCGTCAACCTGTCCTTCGACGGCAAGCCGATCGACCCGACGGCGCAGTTCGTGCTCGCGGTGAACAACTACCGCGCCAACGGCGGCGGCAACTTCCCGCACGTCGCGGCCGCGACGAAGGTGTGGGCGAACTCGGACGAGATCCGCAACGCGATGATCTCCTGGGTGAAGGCCAAGGGCGTCATCGACCCCGCCGACTTCGCCACCGAGTCGTGGCGCCTGGTGCGCGCCGGGCAGCCGGTCTTCTAGTCCGACGGCGTCCAGGGCCGGCGGGGGTCCCCACCCCCGCCGGCCCTTCCCGCGTCCGCCTTCTCACCTCTCACCTCGTCGACGAACCCGAACCGCCGGTTCACGGCGATCGCCGGGGCGTTGGCGGGGTGGTGCACGGCCCGCAGCCGGCGCGCGCCGCGGGACCGGGCGAAGCTGACCGCCAGCAGCTTCAGGGCCGGCGAGATCCCCCGCCCGCGACAGCCGGCCAGCAGACCCGTCATCTCACTGAAGGCGTCCCCTCCGGGCCGGACCGACGTCATCGCCATGCCCACCCAGGCCCCGCCGTCCAGCGCGAGGACCACACCGTACGGATCGAAGGCCGGGGTCACGGCGCGCCAGGCGAAGTACTCGTCGAAGGTGCGGAACTCCCCGCGCTCCGGGCTGTCCGCGGCGCAGGCCAGGTCCAACTCGTAGAGCGCCCGGCGGTTCCCGGGCGTGTCCCCGAGCCCCGCCAGGGTGGTGAACCCGATCCCGGCCCGCCGGGCCCCGCGCACATACGGCTCGAACCGGACGGCGTCGAAGCCGTTCAGATCGAGCGCCAGCCGAACCCACTCAACGTCCACGAGACCCCCTGCATCACCAGCCCTGCCCCACGTCAGCGGTCACCCTAAGCCGCCCACGGGCCCGTGCAAGTTCGCGCAAGTCCGTCGTGCCACGACTACCGATGGTGCAGGCTCTGTCACGGCAGCCGTCCTCCGGTATGAAGGAGACCAGCGTGGCACTGCACAGGCCCGGCACCGAACGTTCCCCCGGAGGTGAACGGTGATGGCACAGCCCACCTTTGAGCAGCTGTTCCAGACGGCCTCGCGGTCCTCGGTGCACCTTGAGATGCGCGACGCCTACATGCTGGACGACCCTGCCTACCGTGCATGGCAGAACGGCCGTGTCGCACTCGGCGGCGCCGACGAAGTGCACTGGCGCGGCCTCGTCCGCTCAGCGGTCGACCGCGGAGTCGAGGTACGCCGCGCCCGCATCGTCTCCGAACCGCTGAGCGACTACACGCGCTTCGAGTACGACATCACCGAGCAGCACAACATCGCGGCCGGCGAGCAGGTCCGCTGGCTCCCGCGGCGTCGCGCCACCGCCCTCGCCCTTCCGGGCAACGACTTCTGGCTGTTCGACGATGAGGTCCTGCTGATCAACCACTTCGCCGGAAACGGCGACTGGACAGACACGGAGATCGTCGACGACGCCGAGGCCGTCAAGCTCTGCGCCACGGCATTCGAGGCGGTATGGGTCCGCGCGGCTCCGCACGCGGACTACCGGCCCGGCTGAGCGGATCGACGGTTTCCCCGTGCCATCGCCCTACTCAGCCGTCCACCAGGCCAAACAGGCTCTCGGCCGACGCCTGCGCGAGATCCGGAAGGACTCCGGACTCACCGCGCGGGCGCTGGCCGCGTCGGCCGGCTGGCACGAATCGAAGTGCTCGCGCCGCCGATGATGGTGCATCACTGGCTGCTCAAGCCCGGCCGGATGGTCCAGGGCACGTGGGCGAGTGCCGTGGAGGCGGTCGGCTGGTTGGCCGGGGAGTGGCGGCGGCTGGACGCGCCGCCGCCCCTCGCCGCGGCCCTGTCCGAGGCCGACCGGTGCCGGAGCGCCCAGGAGCAGCTGGAGCAGGGCGACGACGCGGTGTGGGCCGGGTGGCTGCCGGGCGGGCGGTTCGTCTCCCTGGCCGCCGTCTGCTGTCCCCACCGGGGGCTCCACGGCCCCGCGTTGCCCTGCCCCTCGGCTCTCGGCGCGAGCGCGGGGCCCGCCCCGGGGAAACCGGCTGGCGGGCGGTACCGCCCGCCCGGCAGCATGGCCGTATGACGGTCACCATCAGCGCCCGCCCGCAGTACGAGTCCACCGCCGTTCGCCCGGCCTGGCGCGACCTTCCGGCCGCCGTCCGGCAGTTGGTCGTGCGGCGGGTCGGCGGGGCGGTCGCGGGGGTGACGACCGTCGGCGGCGGCTTCACCCCGGGGTTCGCCGGCGTGGTCCGGGGGCCGCACGACACGCAGTTCGTCAAGGCGGTCGACACCGCCGCCCACCCGGTGATCGCCGACTGCTACCGCCGCGAGGTGGAGATCAACCGCGCGCTGCCGGCCGGCGTGCGCGCGCCCCGGGTGCGCTGGGCGCAGGAGGCGGCGGGCTGGCTGGTGCTCGGCTTCGACGCCGTCGACCGCGCCCGGATGCCCGCCGACCCGTGGCGGCCCGAGGAGTTGGCCGCCACCCTGGAGGCCTGCGCGGCCTACGCCGAGGCCCTGGCGGCGCCCTCCCCGGAGCTGCTCGCCCTCGGCCTGCAGCCGATCGCCGAGGCGGAGACCTTCGACCACTGGCGGCGCCTCGCCGGCGGCGCCACCGACCCGCTGCCCGCCTGGTTCCCGCGCGAGCTGATCGCCCCGCTGGCGGAGCTGGAGGCGGGCTGGGCCGCGGCCGCCACCGGCGGCTCCGTCGTGCACCTGGACCTGCGCCGGGACAACGTGCTGCTGGACACCGACGGCCGTGCCTGGATCTGCGACTGGAACTGGCCCTGCCTGGGCGCACCCTGGTTCGACCTGTCCCTGGTGCTGGCCACCGCCCACGCCGACGGCCACGACGCGGACGCCCTGTTCGCCGCCCAGCCCGTCGCCCGGGGCGTGGCGCCCGAGCAGCTGGACGCCGTCCTGGCCGGGCTGGCCGGCTACTTCCTGGTGACCGGCGCCCAGCCGGATCCGCCCGGCACCACCCCGGCGCTGAGCCGCCACCGGACCTGGAGCGGCGAGGTCGTCCTGCGCTGGCTCTCCGAACGCGGCGCCCTGCCCGGCCGGTTGACCACCTGAGACCGCGCAGGAACGCACGGGGACAGGCGGGAACACGCGTGCTGCCCCCTCCTCGACCCGAGGAGGGGGCAGCATCCGCACGCCGGAGCGGAACCCGGACTAGAACGGGAAGCGGCTGCGCCCGTGCTGGATGGAGATCCACTTCACGGTGGTGAACGCGTCCACCGTGGACTCGCCGTTGAGGCGGCCCACACCGGAGTTCTTCTCGCCGCCGAACGGCACGGCCGCCTCGTCGGCGATGGTCCCGTCGTTGATGTGGATCATGCCGGTCTCGATCCGCTGCGCCACCCGCACACCGCGCTCCACGTCGGCCGTGTGCACCGCGCCGCTCAGCCCGAACGGGGTGTCGTTGGCGATCCGGACGGCCTCGTCCTCACCGTCGAAGGGGACCACCAGCACGACCGGGCCGAAGAGTTCGCGCTGCAGGATGGGCGCGTCCGCCGGCAGGCCGCCCAGGACCACCGGGTCCATCAGGCTGCCGTTGGTCTCGCCGCGCAGCAGCGCGGTGGCACCGGCGGCGACGGCGTGCTCCACCTGGGCGGTGATGGAGTCGGCCTGGACGGGGTTTATCAACGGGCCGATCTGGGTGGCCGGGTCCTTCGGGTCGCCGACCTTCAGCGAGGCGACCTTGCGGACGAACTTCTCGGTGAACTCCGACTCGATGCTCCGGTCCACCAGCACCCGGTTGGCGGCCATGCAGACCTGCCCCTGGTGGGCGAAGCGGCTGAACACTGCCGCGTCCACGGCGTAGTCGACGTCGGCGTCGTCCAGGACGATCAGCGCGCTGTTGCCGCCGAGCTCCAGCACGGTCCGCTTGAAGTGCGCGGCGGCGACGGTGGCGACGTGCCGGCCGACCTTGTCGGAGCCGGTGAAGGAGATCACCTTGGGCACGGGGTGCTCGATGAAGGCGTCGCCGATCTCGGCGATGTCCGTCACCACGACGTTCAGCAGGCCGGCCGGCAGGCCCGCGTCCTCGAAGATCCTGGCGATCAGGGTGCCGCCGACCACCGGCGTCTCCTGGTGCGGCTTGAGCACCACGCCGTTGCCCAGCGCGAGGGCCGGCGCGACGGCCTTCAGCGAGAGGAACAGCGGGAAGTTGAACGGGCTGATCACACCGACGACGCCCACCGGCAGCCGGTAGAGGCGGTTCTCCTTGCCCTCCACCGGCGAGGGCAGCAGCCGCCCCTCCGCCCGCAGCGCCAGGGCCATCGACTCGCGCAGCATGTCCTTGGTGAGGGCGAGTTCGAACCCGGCCTTGAGGGCGGTGCCGCCGAGCTCGGCCATGATCGCGCCGGTGATCTCGCCCTCGCGCTCCTCGATGATGCGCAGCGCGCGCTCGAAGACGAGCCGGCGGGCGTAGGGGCTGGTGGCGGCCCACTCCTTCTGCGCCCGCTCGGCGGCCCGGTACGCCCGGTCGACCTCCTCGACGGTGGCGACGGTGATGGTGGCCAGCTTGTCGCCGGTGTAGGGGTCGACGTCGACGATGTCCCAGGAGCCGCTGCCGTTCAGCCACTCGCCGTCGATGTACTGCAGCGCCAACTCGGAGAAGTACGACATCTGATCCCTCTCGTGCCGATTCGGGAAGGCTCAGGGGCCTTCACGATCAGATCTGATCAGCACTCATCGTACTTACGCCGGAGAGCTCTTGGCGTACGGAGCGAAGAAGTTCCCGTGTCCGCTCGGGGGAGAGACTGTCGGCCGCCAGCGAGTCCATCGCCTCCGAGTACTCGGCGACCTCCACCGGCTTGTCCAGGTACAGCGCGCTGGTGAACTGCTCCAGGTACACCACGTCCGCGAGCTCCGGCTCGGCGAAGCGCAGCACCGAGAAGGCGCCGCCCTCGGCCCGCAGGCCGCCGAAGCCGAGCGGCATCACCTGGAGGACCACGTTCGGCAGCTCGGTCAGCTCCAGCAGCCGGTCGATCTGCGCCCGCATCACCTCCGGCCCGCCCCAGGGGCGGCGCAGCGCGGCCTCGTCGAGGACGGCCAGCAGCCGCGGTGCCCGCTCGGCGGTGAGCACCTCCTGGCGCTTGAGGCGGACCTCCACCCGCCGCTCGATCTCGTCCGGCTCGGTGACGTGGCCGCCGACGGCGATCACGGCGCGCGCGTAGTCGGCGGTCTGCAGCAGCCCGTGCACGAACTGGACCTCGTAGCTGCGGATCTCCGCGGCGGCCTCCTCCAGGCCGACGTAGTTCTGGAACCAGCCGGGCAGCACGTCCCCGTACCCGTGCCACCAGGAGGTGGCGTTGGCGTCCCGGACGAGTCCGAGCAGCGAGGCGCGCTCCTGCTCGGCCTCGACGCCGTAGAGCGTCAGCAGGTCGGCGACGTCGCGCTCCTTGAAGCCGACCCGGCCGAGTTCCATCCGGCTGATCTTGGACTCGGAGGCGCGGATCGAGTACCCGGCCTCCTCCCGGCTCACCCCTCTGGCCTCCCGGAGCCTGCGCAGCTGGGACCCCAGTAGCAGGCGCCGCACCGTGGCGCCCCCACCAGCCTGAGTCGTGCTCATCGCGTCCAACCTCCGCACCTCGCGCAGCCCCCCGGCCGTCGGCCGCAGTCTGCCATCTGGCACGGACAAACAACAGTCCGTCAGCGCATGCGTTCCAGGCGTAGCAGCCCGGGCACCGCGGCCACGCTGACGACCAGCAGGAAGAGCCAGGGCCAGGCGGCGCCCCGGCCGAGGAGGAGGGTGAGCAGGGCGGGGGCGACGGCCTGGCCGAGGTTCCAGGAGAGTTGGTAGACGGCCAGGTAGCGGCCGCGCCGGGCGGGGTCGGCGAGGGCGACGCTGAGGTCCTCGCGGAACGGCGTGCCGACGGCCTCGGCGACGTTGTAGACGAACATCGCCAGGTAGAGGCCGGCCACGACGGCCCAGCCGGGGGCGGCGGCGAGGGCGGCGAACAGGCCGAAGGCGAGCGCGTTGAGCAGGGCGCCGGCCGCGACCACCCGGGTCGGGCGGAAGCGCTCCAGCCGGCGGGCCACCACGTTCTGGGTGAGGACCACCTGGACGCCGTTGAGGACGAGCAGCGAGCCGGCCAGCCAGGCCTCGCGGTGCAGGCCCTCGGTGAGGTAGACGGCCAGCAGCATGCTGATGATCATCGAGGCGAAGACGAAGGTGAGGTTGACGGCGACCAGCAGCAGGTACCGGCGGTCGCGCAGCACCGCGGCGTAGCCGCCCCGCTGAGCCTCCCCCGTCGCGGGCTCCGGCGCGTCCGCCGCGGCCTCCTGCGCCGCGGCGCCGCCGCCGGGCCTCCAGGAGGCCAGCAGGCCCGCCGCGAGGGCGTAGCTGGCCGCGTTGAGCACCACCAGGGCCCGCAGGCTCGCCGTGCCGCCCCCGGCCACCAGGAAGGCGCCGAGCGCCGCGCCGAGGCCCATGCCGGTGTTGCGCAGCGTCTGCACCAGGGCGAACCAGCGGGTCCGCTCGCCCTCCTCCGAGGCGAGCACCACCAGGCCGGTGCTGGCGGTCCAGTAGGCGACGTGGCCGATCTGGGCGAGCAGGCAGACCAGCACGATCTGCCAGGCCTGTCCGGCGAGCAGGAACCCGCCGTAGGCGACGGCGGAGAGCACGTTGCCGCAGGCCGCCACCGCGCGGGCGCCGTGGCGGTCGATCAGCGGGCCGACCACGATCGCGGTGGGCAGGGCGAGCAGCCGGGCGGTGGAGACGGCGGCGCCGATGGCGGCCACGCCCAGCGTGGTGGTGCGGGCGAAGAAGACGAGGGTGAAGGCCAGGATCAGCCCGGTGCCGAGGCTGTCGATCAGGTGTGCTCCGACCAGGCGGTGGCGGCCGGTGGTGTCCGGGAGGCCGAGCCGGTCCCGGAGCGGGGTGAGTTCGACGGTGGTCATGCACCGAGCCTCTCGGCGATGATCAACGAAGCCCAGAGATTCCATCCTGGTCGAATCCTGGTCCCGCCGCGATCATGATCAACCCACCCGCCGTCACGCCACCGACACGCCACCGACACCGCCGCCGCCCGACGAAGGAACACCGTGCTCACCTTGGACTTCTCGGCCCAGGACCTGGCCGCCACCCGGTTCGCCTGCTCGCGCGTCATGGAGGTGGTGACGAGCATCCAGGTGCTCAAGGACCCCGGTGCCAAGGCCGTCCACCTGCCGTGGGTGCGCCAGGCGCGGGAGCGGCTGGCGGCCGCCGGCGTCCGGTACGAGCTGCTGTCGCAGCTGGTGCCGATGCCGGCCTGGCACCTCCCGCACTTCCTGATCGCGGCCCCGGCTGCGACGGCGCCCGGCATCGAGGCGGAGCTGGCCGTGCTGGCGGCCACCGGGCCGGAGACCGTCCGGGCCGACCTGGTGGGCGTGACGCTGCCGCTGCCGCCCCTGGTGGCCGCCCTGCACGAGGATCCGGCGGCGGGCCTGGAGCGGCTGGCCGGCGAGATCCGGGCGTACTGGGCCGCGGCCGTGGAGCCGTACTGGGGCCGGATCGTCCGGCTGGTGGAGGGCGAGATCCTCTACCGGGCGCGCCGGATGGCGGCGGGCGGTCCGGCGGCGCTGTTCGACGGGCTCCACCCGAAGGTGCGGTGGGAGGACGGCCGGATGACGGTGGCGCAGCGGCGGTACGAGATCGAGCGGCGGCTGGAGGGCGGGCGCGGCCTGGTGCTGGTGCCGGCGGTGTTCGTCTGGCCGGGCATGGTCTGGCACGCCGAGGCGCAGGGGCAGCCCGGTCTGGTCTATCCGCCGCGCGGGGTCGCCACGCTCTGGGAGACCTCCGGCGCCACCGTCCCCGACGGGCTGGCCAGGGTGATCGGACGCACCCGGGCCCGGCTGCTCGCCGAGCTGGACGCCCCCGCCTCCACCACCGAACTGGCCGCCCGCACCGGGCTGTCCGCGGCGAACGTCTCGCACCACCTGACCGCGCTGCGCGAGGCCGGGCTGGCCGACCGGCACCGTACCGGTCGCACCGTGCTGTACCTGCGCACCCAGGCCGCCGAGCTCCTGCTGGGCGGCTGACCCCGACACCCCGCAGACGCCGACCACCCCGCGGACGCCGACCACCCCGCGGACGCCACCCACCCCGCGGACACCGCGCCGCCGCGGGCGCCCCGGGAAACGCAAAGGCGGCGTCTGCCCCCAACTTGGTCGGGGAGAGGGCAGACGCCGCAGGGACCGCGTTGGCCCGGCGACTCTGGCGGGAAGCGGTTCGTGCAACCCGGCGATGCGGCGCCGGGCGGTCTAGCGGGCCGTTCAGACCACCAGCGGGCGGTCCGTGGGCCGGATCGGGGCGGGCAGCGCGGTCTTGCCGCCCAGGTACACGTCCACCGCGGCGGCGGCCGAGCGGCCCTCCGCGATGGCCCAGACGATCAGCGACTGGCCGCGGCCGGCGTCACCGCAGACGTACACGCCGTCCACGTTGGTGGCGAACCTGGCGTCCCGCGCCACGTTGCCGCGCGCGTCCAGGTCGACGCCGAGCTGCTCGACGAGGCCGTTCTTCACGTCGGTGCCGGTGAAGCCCATGGCCAGGGTGACCAGCTGCGCCGGGATGGCGCGCTCGGTGCCGGGCACCGGCTCGAACCGGCCGTCCTTGAACTCGACCTCCACGAGGTGCAGTTCCTGGACGTTGCCGTCCTCGTCGCCGGTGAAGCGGGTGGTGTTGACCGCGTAGACGCGGCCGTCCTTGCCCGCCTCCGGCGAGGAGGAACCCTCGGCCCGGTCGCCCGCCGTCCTGGTCTCCCGGACGTAGAGGGCCTCCTCGTGCGCCGAGGTGACCTTGTAGGTCATCGGCATGGTCGGCCAGGGCTGGTGGCCGGGGCGCGCGTCGCTCGGGCGCGGCATGATCTCCAGCTGGGTGACCGAGGCCGCCCCCTGGCGCAGCGCGGTGCCGAGGCAGTCGGCGCCGGTGTCGCCGCCACCGATGACGATGACGTGCTTGCCCTTGGCGGTGATGGGGGGCTCCACGAAGTCGCCCTCCTGCACCTTGTTGGCCAGCGGCAGGTACTCCATGGCCTGGTGGATGCCCTTGAGCTCGCGCCCGGGCACCGGCAGGTCGCGGGCCGTGGTGGCGCCGGCGGCCACGACGACCGCGTCGAAGCGCTCGCGCAGCTGCTGCCCGGTGATGTCCTCGCCGACGTGGACGCCGGTGCGGAAGCGGGTGCCCTCCGCGCGCATCTGCTCGATGCGGCGGTTGATGTGGCGCTTCTCCATCTTGAACTCGGGGATGCCGTAGCGCAGCAGGCCGCCGACGCGGTCGGCGCGCTCGTACACCACCACGGTGTGCCCGGCCCGGGTGAGCTGCTGGGCGACGGCCAGGCCGGCCGGGCCGGAGCCCACGACGGCGACGGTCTTGCCGGAGAGCCGCTCGGGGATCTGCGGCGTGACACCGCCCCGGTCCCAGGCCTTGTCGATGATGGTGACCTCGACGTTCTTGATGGTCACCGCGTCCTGGTTGATGCCCAGGACGCACGCGGACTCACAGGGGGCCGGGCAGAGCCGGCCAGTGAACTCCGGGAAGTTGTTGGTCGCGTGCAGCCGCTCGATCGCACCGGTGAAGTCGTCCCGGTAGGCCAGGTCGTTCCACTCGGGGATGAGGTTCCCGAGCGGGCAGCCGTTGTGGCAGAACGGGATGCCGCAGTCCATGCAGCGGCCGGCCTGCTTGGTGATGATCGGCAGGAGGCTGCGCTCGACGTAGACCTCGTTCCAGTCCCGCAGACGCACGTCCACGGGCCGGCGCTCGGCCAGCTGCTTGCCGGTGGTCAGGAAGCCCTTGGGGTCAGCCACGTGCCGCCTCCATCATCTTGCGAGTGGTCTCGGCCTCGGAGAGGCCATCGCGCTCAGCGGCGTCCTTGGCGGCGAGCACAGCCTTGTAGTCGGTCGGCATGATCTTGGAGAAGCGCGAGACGCCGCTTCCCCAGTCGGCCAGGAGCTCGGCGGCGACGGTGGAGCCGGTCTCCTCGTAGTGCTGCTGCACGGTCTCGCGCAGCCATTCGCGGTCGGCGGCGGTCGGGGCCTCGATGCCCACCATGCCGTCGTTGACGTTCGCGGGGCGGAGGTCCAGCACGTAGGCGATACCGCCGGACATGCCCGCTGCCAGGTTACGCCCGGTCTCGCCGAGGACGACGACCCGGCCCCCGGTCATGTACTCCAGGCCGTGGTCGCCCACGCCCTCGACGACCAGGGTGGCACCGGAGTTGCGGACGCCGAAGCGCTCGCCGGCCTTGCCGCGCAGGTGGACGCGGCCGCTGGTGGCGCCGTAGCCGATGGTGTTGCCGGCGATGACGTGGTTCTGGGCGTCGGCGCCGATGGCGGCGGCGTCGCGCGCCGGGCGGACGATCACCACGCCGCCGGACAGGCCCTTGCCGACGTAGTCGTTGGCGTCGCCCTCCAGGCGCAGCGTGATGCCCTTCGGGACGAAGGCGCCGAACGACTGGCCGGCGCTGCCGGTGAAGGTGACGTCGATGGTGCCCTCGGGCAGGCCCTCGCCGCGGTACCGCTTGGTCACCTCGTGGCCGAGCATGGTGCCGACCGTGCGGTTGACGTTGCGGATCGGCAGCTGGATGCGGACGGCGTCGCCGTTCTCCAGCGCGTCCTGGGCCAGGTCGATCAGCTGGTTGTCCAGGGCCTTGTCGAGCGCGTGGTCCTGCGTGGTGGTGCGGTGCAGGGCCGCGCCCTCGGGCAGCTCGGGGACGTGGAAGAGCGGGGCCAGGTCGAGGCCGGCGGCCTTCCAGTGGTCGATCGCGGCGGCCGCGTTGATGTGCTCGGCGTGGCCGACGGCCTCCTCGATGGTGCGGAAGCCCAGCTCGGCCAGGATCTCCCGGACCTCCTCCGCGATGAACTCGAAGAAGTTCACCACGAACTCGGGCTTGCCGGAGAAGCGCTCGCGCAGCACCGGGTTCTGGGTGGCGACGCCGACCGGGCAGGTGTCCAGGTGGCAGACGCGCATCATGATGCAGCCGGAGACCACCAGCGGGGCGGTGGCGAAGCCGAACTCCTCGGCGCCCAGCAGCGCGGCGATGACGACGTCGCGGCCGGTCTTCAGCTGGCCGTCGGTCTGCACCACGATGCGGTCGCGCAGGCCGTTGAGCAGCAGGGTCTGCTGGGTCTCGGCGAGGCCGAGCTCCCAGGGGCCGCCGGCGTGCTTGAGCGAGGTGAGCGGCGAGGCGCCGGTGCCGCCGTCGTGGCCGGAGACCAGCACCACGTCCGCGTGCGCCTTGGAGACGCCGGCCGCGACCGTGCCGACGCCGACCTCGGAGACCAGCTTCACGTGGATGCGGGCCGCCGGGTTGGCGTTCTTGAGGTCGTGGATCAGCTGGGCGAGATCCTCGATGGAGTAGATGTCGTGGTGCGGCGGCGGGGAGATCAGGCCGACGCCCGGGGTGGAGTGCCGGGTCTTGGCGACCCACGGGTAGACCTTGTGGCCGGGCAGCTGGCCGCCCTCGCCGGGCTTGGCGCCCTGGGCCATCTTGATCTGGATGTCGTCCGCGTTGACCAGGTACTCGGAGGTGACGCCGAAGCGGCCGGAGGCGACCTGCTTGATCGCGGAGCGGCGCTCCGGGTCGTACAGGCGGTCCGGGTCCTCGCCGCCCTCGCCGGTGTTGGACTTGCCGCCGAGGCGGTTCATCGCGATGGCCAGGGTCTCGTGCGCCTCGCGCGAGATGGAGCCGTAGGACATGGCGCCGGTGGAGAAGCGCTTGACGATCTCGGAGACCGGCTCGACCTCGTCGACGGGGATCGGGGCGCGGCCGAGGCCGTCCAGCTGGAACAGGCCGCGCAGCGTCATCAGGCGCTGGGACTGCTCGTTCACCCGGTCCGTGTACTGCTTGAAGATGTCGTACCGGCGGTTGCGGGTGGAGTGCTGGAGCCGGAAGACGGTGTCCGGGTCGAACAGGTGCGGCTCGCCCTCGCGGCGCCACTGGTACTCGCCGCCGATGTCCAGCGCGCGGTGCGCGGCGGGGATGCCGGAGGCCGGGTAGGCCTTGGCGTGGCGGGCGGCCACCTCCTTGGCGACCTCCGTCAGGCCGATGCCGCCGAGCTTGGTGGTGGTGCCGGCGAAGTAGGCGCCGACCAGCTCCTCGGAGAGGCCGATGGCCTCGAAGACCTGCGCGCCGCGGTAGGAGGCGACGGTGGAGATGCCCATCTTGGACATGACCTTCAGCACGCCCTTGCCGAGCGCCTTGATCAGGTTCTTGATGGCCTTCTCGGGCTCGATGCCGTCCAGGAAGGTGCCCTGGGCGACGAGGTCCTCGACGGACTCCATGGCCAGGTAGGGGTTGACCGCGCCGGCGCCGTAGCCGACCAGCAGGGCGACGTGGTGGACCTCGCGGACGTCGCCGGCCTCGACCAGCAGCGAGACCTGGGTGCGCTGCTTGGTGCGGATGAGGTGGTGGTGGATCGCGGAGGTGAGCAGCAGCGAGGGGATCGGGGCGTGCTCGGCGTCGGAGTGCCGGTCGGAGAGCACGACGATCCGGGCGCCGTCGGCGATCGCGGCGTCGGCCTCGGCGGCGATCGCGGCCAGGCGGGCGGCCAGGCCCTCGCCGCCGGTGGCGACCTTGTAGAGGCCGGACAGCGTCACGGCCTTGAGGCCGGGCTGGTCGCCGTCGGCGTTGATGTGGACGAGCTTGGCCAGCTCGTCGTTGTCGATCACCGGGAAGGTGATGCCGACCGAGCGACAGGCGGCGGCCTCGGCGGCCAGCAGGTTGCCCTCGGGGCCGAGGTTGCTCAGCAGCGAGGTGACGAGCTCCTCGCGGATGGCGTCCAGCGGCGGGTTGGTGACCTGCGCGAAGAGCTGCACGAAGTAGTCGAACAGCAGGCGCGGCTTCTCGGAGAGCGCGGCGATCGGGCTGTCGGTGCCCATCGAGCCGAGCGCCTCGCCGCCGGTCCTGGCCATCGGCGCGAGGATGACCCGCAGCTCCTCCTCGGTGTAGCCGAAGGTCTGCTGACGGCGCGTCACCGAGGCGTGGGTGTGCGCGATGTGCTCGCGCTCGGGCAGCTTGGCGAGCTGGATCTGACCGCCCGCGACCCACTCCCCGTAGGGGTGCTCGGAGGCCAGCGCGGACTTGATCTCCTCGTCCTCGACGATGCGGTGCTCCGCGGTGTCGATGAGGAACATCTTGCCGGGCTGCAGGCGGCCCTTCTTGGCGACCTTCTCCTGCTCGATGTCGAGCACGCCGACCTCGGAGGAGAGGACGACCAGGCCGTCCTCGGTGATCCAGTAGCGGGCCGGGCGCAGGCCGTTGCGGTCCAGCACGGCGCCGATCTGGGTGCCGTCGGTGAAGGTCACGCAGGCCGGGCCGTCCCAGGGCTCCATCAGGTTGGAGTGGTACTGGTAGAACGCGCGGCGGGCCGGCTCCATGGTGGCGTGGTTCTCCCACGCCTCCGGGATCATCATCAGCACCGAGTGTGGCAGCGAGCGGCCGCCGAGGTGGAGCAGCTCCAGGACCTCGTCGAAGGACGCCGAGTCGGAGTGGTCCGGGGTGCAGATCGGGAAGATCCGCTTCAGGTCGCCGGGGATGAGGTCGGTGGCGAGCTGGGACTCCCGGGCGGTCATCCAGTTCCGGTTGCCCTTGACCGTGTTGATCTCGCCGTTGTGCGCGACGAAGCGGTACGGGTGGGCGAGCGGCCAGCTCGGGAAGGTGTTGGTGGAGAAGCGCGAGTGCACCAGGCCGAGCGCGGAGGCGTAGAGCCGGTCCGACAGGTCGGGGAAGAACGGCTCCAGCTGCCCGGTGGTGAGCATGCCCTTGTAGACGATGGTGCGCGCGGAGAGCGACGGGAGGTAGACACCGGCCTCGCGCTCGGAGCGCTTGCGGACGACGAAGGCGAGGCGGTCCAGCGCGATGCCCTCGACGCTGTCCTTGGCCAGGAAGAGCTGGCGGAAGCGCGGCATCACCGAGCGGGCGGTGGCGCCCAGCAGGTCCGGGGTGACCGGGACGTCGCGCCAGCCGAGGACGGTCAGGTCCTCCTCGGCGGCGATGGCCTCGATGCGCGCGACGGCGGCGGCGTCGGCCCCGTCCTCGTCGGGGAGGAAGGCGATGCCGACCGCGTACGCGCCGGCGGCCGGGAGCTCGAAGGCGACCTTGGCCCGCAGGAAGGCGTCCGGGATCTGGGTCAGGATGCCCGCGCCGTCACCGGAGTCCGGCTCGGCGCCGGTGGCACCCCGGTGCTCCAGGTTGCGCAGCACGGTGAGCGCCTGCTCGACGATCCTGTGGTCGGCGATGCCGGTCAGCGTGGCGACGAAGCCGACGCCGCAGGCGTCGTGCTCGTTCCGCGGGTCGTACAGGCCCTGAGCAGCAGGTCGCGCATCCGGAACGAGCGCGTACGGCGGGCGCGCGGCGCCGGCCTGGGGCTCGTTGGCGGAGTGCATGGATGCAGACAGCATCGGCTCTCCCGTCGTCGTCTTGAGCAATGAGCTTGTGCAATAGGGACGACGTTGGCCCTCTGCGATTTCGTGCAGGTTACATGATGCCGGAGATCCCGGGAAGTGGAATCCTGCGTCCACATGGCGGACATGACCCCAGGTCAGGGGCTATTACCGACGAGTAATACGAGCAAGGGGAGACGGAAACTCGTCCGCACGCTCACTCAAGTGTGCCCGTGCCCTGGAGGGCCGAAACAGGGGCGAAATGCCTCGTCGACAAGATCGCCACAGGCCCGCCTGCGATTCGATCCCCCAGGGCCGGTCCGACCGGGGAAATCCTCGGACCGGCAGGCCTGCGGCCGATGCTAGGACAGCCTGGCAGTCGGACCCATGTGTGGAACGTCACGCATGACAGCGCATAATCATGCAGAAGTCCGTACCATCCCACCAGAGCGCCGGGCCTCCCACCTGCCCGGTCCGCCCCACAGCCCCCACCGGCCCCGCCCGTATGCGGTGGAACGCGGCCGTCAGCCGACGTGGCCGCCGATCAGCCAGCCCAGCAGGTACGTCACCCCGGCCGCCGCCCCGCCCAGCACCAGCTGCCGCAGCCCGCTGTACCACCAGCTGCGCGCCGTCACCCGGGCCACCACCGCACCGCAGGCGAACAGGCCGAGCATCGAGAGCACCAGCGCCGGCAGCAGCGAGGTCGCCCCCAGCAGGTACGGCAGCAGCGGGAGCAGCGCGCCCACCGCGAAGCAGACGAAGGAGGACCCGGCGGCGACCCACGGCGAGGGCAGGTCGTTGGGGTCGACGCCCAGCTCCTCGCGCGCGTGCACCTCCAGCGTCCGGTCCGGATCGGCGGACAGCTGCCGGGCCACCTCCTGCGCCAGCCCCGGCTCCACCCCGCGCGCGACGTACAGCTCGGCCAGCTCGGCCAGCTCGCCGTGCGGGTTGCGGCTGAGCTCCAGCCGCTCGGCCTCGATCTCGGCCTGCACCAGCTCGCGCTGCGAGGCGACCGAGGTGTACTCCCCCGCCGCCATCGAGCAGGCGCCGGCCGCCAGACCCGCCAGCCCGGTCAGCACCACCGTGCCGCTGGGGACCGCGCCGCCGGCCACACCGGTCATCAGGGCGAAGTTGGAGACCAGCCCGTCCATCGCGCCGAACACGGCGGGCCGCAGCCAGCCGCCGTTCACATCACGGTGGTGCCCCGCGGCGGGAATGCGGGGGTGGTTCCCGGCCTCGGGTTCAAGGGTGGTCGCGCTCACGGTTGTCAGGCCTCCGTCCGATCGTCTGATGAATCGAACGTAGTCCGCGCGGCATGGGCATTTCCAGCAAAGTAAGGCTGCCCGAACAGCATTCCGGCCGCCCTCCGCGCGGTGCGGAAGAGCGGCCGGAGGCGAGCGGAGTCGCAGGTCAGGTGAGGTTCTTGGCGTTCTTGTCGGCCTTGTCCGCGGCCGCGTCGACCGCGGGCGCGTCCGCCTTCCCGTCCACGGGCCGAGACGGTTCGGCACTGGGGTCCGAGGCGTCAGAGGCGTCCGAGGTGCCCGGGGTACCGGAGGCGCCCGAGGCACCCGGGGTAGCCGCGGCGCCCGGGCCGTCCGAGGCGTCGGTCGCCATCGGGTCGATGCTCGCCGGGTCCTCGCGGCCCGGGCGCTTCCTGCCCACGATCACCAGGTAGGCGACGGCACCCAGGAAGACCAGGATCGCGACCCAGTCGTTGATCCGCAGGCCGAGGACGTGGTGGGCCTCGTCGATCCGCAGCCACTCGGTCCAGAACCGGCCCACCGTGTACGCGGCGACGTACAGCGCGAAGGCCCGGCCGTGGCCGAGGGTGAACCGGCGGTCCGCCCAGATCACCAGCAGCGCGACCCCGACGCACCAGAGCGACTCGTAGAGGAAGGTCGGGTGGTAGATCCCCGTGACCACCTCGCCGCTCGGCAGCGTCTTGTCGATCTCCAGGCCCCACGGCAGGGTGGTCTCCCGGCCGTACAGCTCCTGGTTGAACCAGTTGCCCCAGCGGCCGAGCGCCTGGGCGAGCGCGATGCCGGGCGCGATGGCGTCGGCGTAGGCGGGCAGCGGCACACCCCGGCGGCGGGCACCGATCCAGGCGCCGACCGCACCGAGCGCGATCGCGCCCCAGATGCCGAGGCCGCCCTCCCAGATCTTGAGGGCGTTCCAGGGGTTGCGGCCCGCACCGAAGTACAGCTGGTGGTCGGTGATCACGTGGTAGAGCCGGCCGCCGACCAGGCCGAACGGCACAGCCCAGACGGCGATGTCGCCGACCGTGTGCTTGCCACCGCCCCGGGCGACCCAGCGCTTGCTGCCGAGCCAGACGGCCACGACGACACCGAGGATGATGCAGAAGGCGTAGGCGCGCAGCGGGATCGGTCCGAGGTAGAGGACGCCCCGCGACGGGCTGGGAATGTAGGCGATATCCATGGCAGCTCCGACGCTACAGGGTCCGCGGCCCGCCCCGGGCACCCCGCGGGTCACAGATGCCGAACAACGGCCGGCGGACCGGTCCGGGTGCACGGCCGCGCACGAGGTCCCGCCGCCCCCTCCGGACGGGGAGGGGGCGGCGGCCGGCCGGGGGCCCGGGGGCCGGGCAGGACCTAGCCGGCCTTCGGCGAGGGGTTGTTGCTCTCCGAGGCGGTGCTGCTCGGCGCCGGGGTCTGCCCGTTCGAGCCGGTGGTGCCGAGCTGCTTGCCCTGGTTGGCGGCGTCCACCCACTTCACCAGGTTCGCCGGGCTGATCTCCTCGCTGCCGTTCTTCGGGTAGATCGGCTGGCCGTTGAGCAGCACCGTCGGCGTCGACTTGTAGCTGGACTTGTCGAAGTCCTGCTGCACCGAGGACACCCACCCGCCGAACTTGTTGTCGTTGACGCAGGCCTCGAAGGCGGGTGTGTCCAGGCCGTTGACCTGCTTGGCGAGGCTGATCAGCGTCGCCTTGTCGCCGAAGGCGTCGTTGGTCTCGTCCGGCTGGTTGCGGTAGAGCACGTCGTGGTAGTCGCGGAAGTGCCCGGCGTCCTGGGCGCAGGCCAGCGCGTTGGCCCCGTACTTGGAGCCCTTGCCCTGGACGGCCCGGTCGATGAACGACACGATGTGGTAGTTGGTGTAGATCTTGCCCGCGTCCTCCAACTGGTCGATGGTCGGGGCGAAGTCGCGCTCGAAGGTGCCGCAGGCGGGGCAGCGCGGGTCCTCGTAGACGGTGAGGACGGACGGGGCGTTCGCGGCGCCGACGGGAATGACCAGGTTCTTGTCACCGATCGCGCCGGCCGGGGCCGCGGTCGGGGTCTCCGGCTTGGAGCGCTGGTTCTGCACCACCACACCGGTGACCACGGCGGCGGCGATCACCGCCAGCACCACCCCGCCGACCACCAGCTTCTTCTTGCGCCGGGCACCGGCCTCGTCGGCCGCCCGCTCCGCCAGCATCCGCTCGCGGGCGGTGCGCTTGCCTTCTCGGTTCTTCTCGCTCATTGCCTTGGACATCCAGGTCGGGGGTGGGGGCAGGGTCGGGGGTGGGGGTGGGGGTGCGGCCGGGCGGCCCGGCGCCGACCGGAACCGGTCCGGTCGGCTAGCTCGCCAGCCAGCCGTCCACCGAGAGCCTGGTGCGGGGCCGCCAGAGCAGCCAGCCGGCCAGCAGCAGGAACCCGGTGTCGCGCAGGATCTCCTGCAGGTACTCGGTCTGCGAGGCGTCCACCGCCCCGCCGCCGCCGAAGCAGCCGCAGTCGATCGAGATGCCGCGCGCCCAGGCGGAGGCGATCCCGGCGATGAAGGCGAGCAGCAGCAGCGCGGAGACCGCCGCCACCAGCCGGACGCCGAGGCCGATCACCAGCAGCAGCGCGAGCGCCAGCTCCAGGAAGGGCAGCGCGTAGCCGACCGGCTTGACCAGCGACTCGGGCAGGATCTCGTAGGCGCGCACCGCCTGGGCGGCCTCGGCCGGGTCGGCGATCTTGGCCAGACCGGCCCAGCCCCAGACCACGGCGAGGCCGAGCCGTGCGGCCGTGCCGATCCACTCCGTCCAGGCCGGCCACGCCGTCCGCGCGGTGCCACCGCGCCGCGCCGGGCCGCCGGGCGGCGCTGGGTCACCGGGCTGCACTGCCGGGCCGGCCATCGGGAAACCCCCCTCGGGAAACACGTTCACTTCCTGACGAACCGTAAGGGATGAAGGGGGGTTCCTCCATATTCAGGAATTAAGCCGTATGGGTGACACCTGATGACGGTCTGTCCGAATACGTTCCCACCGTGTTCTAGCGCGCGTTCGGGGCGCAGCCCGGCGGCCGCCCCGGGTCGTACAGGTCCTGGCGCCCCTCGTGCTCCGAGCGGGTGGCGCGGACCGCCGCGTCCACCCGGGCCGCCTCGGCGCAGACGTACGCGTCCCGCTCGGCCCGCTCCGCACCCCGCCTGGCCAGCGCGTGCCCCACCGCGGTGTCCGCCCCGACGGCGGCGCACAGGGCCAGGACGGCCGCGGCCGCCCGCAGCAGGACGGCTCGCTGGAGACACGGCACCGGCACACCCCTTCGCTCGCTTCGCGCCCGCCTCAGGCCCCGGGCTCGTCGTTCGTGCACTCGTCCCTCCACTCAACGCCGGTCAACCCCGGCTGATGCGTGTCCCCGCCGGTGTTCACCCGTTCGGGGTGGCCGGGCCGTCCCCCGGGGCCGCCCGCTGCCCTCGGAGCGGGTCCGGCGGGAACGGCGGGAACGGCCGACGGCCCGCCGCCCCCGGTACAGCGGGGCGACGGGCCGTCGGATCGAGCACGGTGGAACGCGGTGGAACACGGTGGAGCGCCGGCGGGAGAGCGCCAGCGGCGGACTACCGGCGGCGGACCCCTGCGGCCAGCTCGCCGGCCAGGCCGCGGACGGCGGCCAGCGCGGCCTGCTCGTCCCCGTCGGCGTCCAGGATCCGCTGGACGAAGGCCGAGCCGACGATCACGCCGTCCGCGAAGCCGGCCACCTCGGCGGCCTGCACGGCCGTCGAGACGCCGAGGCCGACGCAGACCGGCAGGTCGGTGGCGGCCCTGGTCCGGGCGACCAGGTCCTCGGCGAGGTTGCCGACCTTGGCCCGGGTGCCGGTCACGCCCATCACGGCGGCCGCGTACACGAAGCCGCTGCCCGCCGCGGTGACCTCGGCGAGGCGCTTGTCCTTGCTGCTCGGGGCGACCACGAACACGGTGTCCAGACCGTGCTCGTCCGCCGCCTTGCGCCACTCCTCGGACTCCTCGACCGGCAGGTCCGGCAGGATGCAGCCCGCGCCGCCCGCCGCCGCCAGGTCCGCGGCGAAGCGCGCGGTGCCGTAGCGGTCGACCGGGTTCCAGTACGTCATGACCAGGACCGCCGCCTCCGGGTGCGCGGCGGCCACCTCCTGGACGGTGCGCAGCACGTCCTTGATCCGCACACCGCCCCGCAGCGCGATGTCGTCGGCGGTCTGGATGGTCGGGCCGTCCAGCACCGGGTCGGAGTGCGGCAGGCCGACCTCGACGATGTCGCAGCCGCCCTCGATCAGCGCGTTGACCGCGCGCACGCCGCCGTCCACGCTCGGGAAGCCGGCCGGCAGGTAGCCGATCAGCGCGGCGCGGTTCTCCGCCTTGGCGGCGGCCAGGATGCCGCTGAGCTTCGAAGCCATGGTCACTTACCCCCGTCAGCGGCGCCGTTGGCAGCCTCGTCGTACAGGCCGAAGTACTCGGCCGCGGTGTGCATGTCCTTGTCGCCGCGCCCGGAGAGCGAGACCAGGATGGTGGCCTCGGGCCCGAGTTCGCGGCCCAGCTCCAGGGCGCCGGCCAGCGCGTGGGCGCTCTCGATGGCCGGGATGATGCCCTCGGTGCGGGACAGCAGCCGCAGTGCCTGCATGGCGGCGTCGTCGGTGACCGGGCGGTACTCGGCCCGGCCGGTGTCCTTCAGCCAGGCGTGCTCCGGGCCGACGCCCGGGTAGTCCAGGCCGGCCGAGATCGAGTGCGACTCGATGGTCTGGCCGTCCTCGTCCTGGAGGACGTAGGTGCGCGAGCCGTGCAGCACGCCCGGGTCGCCCTTGGTGAGGGTGGCGGCGTGCTTCGGGGTCTCGGCGCCCTCGCCGGCCGCCTCGCAGCCGATCAGGCGCACCCCGGCGTCCGGGATGAACTCGTGGAAGATGCCCATCGCGTTGGAGCCGCCGCCGACACAGGCGACGACCGCGTCCGGCAGCCGCCCGGTCCGGTCCAGCACCTGCTGGCGGGCCTCGACGCCGATCACCCGGTGGAAGTCGCGGACCATCATCGGGAAGGGGTGCGGGCCGGCCACGGTGCCGAACAGGTAGTGGGTGGAGTCCACGTTGGCGACCCAGTCGCGGAACGCCTCGTTGATGGCGTCCTTGAGCGTGCGGCTGCCGGACGTCACCGAGACCACCTCGGCGCCGAGCATCCGCATCCGGGCGACGTTCAGCGCCTGCCGGCGGGTGTCGACCTCGCCCATGTAGATGGTGCAGTCGAAGCCGAACAGCGCGCAGGCGGTGGCGGTGGCCACGCCGTGCTGGCCGGCGCCGGTCTCGGCGATGATCCGGGTCTTGCCCATCCGCCTGGTGAGCAGGGCCTGGCCCAGCACGTTGTTGATCTTGTGCGAGCCGGTGTGGTTGAGGTCCTCGCGCTTGAGCAGGACGCGCGCGCCCCCCGCCTCGGCGGAGAAGCGGTGGACGTCGGTCAGCGGGCTGGGGCGGCCGGTGTAGTCCTTGAGCAGCCCGTCCAGCTCGGCCGCGAACGCCGGGTCGGCCTTGGCCTTCTCGTACTCCTCGGCGACCTGTTCCACGGCGGCGACCAGCGCCTCCGGAATGAAACGGCCCCCGTAGGCACCGAAGTAGCCCCGGGCGTCCGGCACCTCGGCGCCGGGCAGGTAGTCCTTCTCGGACATGGTGTGGTCCTTCTGGAAGATGACGACAGTGACGTCGGAACGGCTGTGCTCAGCCGTGCGACCTGCGCCATCGACGGCCCTGCACCTGTCCGGGCTCGCAGCCGATCACGTACCGCACCCGCCTGCCCAGCACCCGGCGCGCGGGCGCGCGGCAGCCGCGCGGGCGGCAGCCGGGGGCGAGACGGGAGGCGAGTTTCATGGCGGCGGGGTCAGTCCTTGTGCCGCAGCGCGGGGTGGGCACCGGCCGCGACCAGGTCGGCGACGGCCGCCCGCGGGTCCTTGCCGGTCACCAGGGACTCGCCGACCAGCACCGCGTCCGCGCCGAGGTTGGCGTAGGAGATCACGTCCAGCGGACCGCGCACACCGGACTCGGCCACCTTGACGACGTGGTCCGGGATGGCGTGGACGACGTTGCCGAAGGTGTTGCGGTCCACCTCGAGGGTCTTCAGGTTGCGGGCGTTGACGCCGATGATGCGCGCCCCGGCGTCGACCGCGCGGGCGATCTCCTCCTCGTCGTGCACCTCCACCAGCGGCGTGAGGCCGATCGACTCGGCGCGCTCGATCAGCGACACCAGGGCCTGCTGGTCGAGGGCGGCGACGATCAGCAGCGCGAGGTCGGCGCCGTGGGCGCGGGCCTCCCACAGCTGGTAGGCCGTGACGATGAAGTCCTTGCGCAGCACCGGGGTGTCCACCGCGGCGCGGACGCTGTCCAGGTCCGCGAGGGAGCCGCCGAAGCGGCGCTGCTCGGTCAGGACGCTGATCGCGGCGGCGCCGCCGGACGCGTAGTCGCGGGCCAGGGCGGCCGGATCGGCGATCGCGGCCAGTGCGCCCTTGGACGGGCTGGAGCGCTTGACCTCGCAGATCACCCGGACACCGTCACCGCGCAGGGCCGCCACGCCGTCCTTGGCGTCGGGGGCCTTGGCGGCGAGCTCCTTGAGCTCGTCCAGGGAGACCTTGGCCTGCCGCTCGGCGAGGTCCTCGAGGACCCCTTCGACGATCGTTTCGAGCACAGTCATACGCCCACCTCGCTCCGCTCGGCAGGCGCTGCGCGCAACACGCACCTGACATTTGTTCGCTCGCTTCGCTCGCTCACGCGGGCGCCCCCATCATTTCTGCCGGCTCGGCCGGCCAGGGGCCGGGCGGCCAAACGGCCAGCCGGCCCTTCGATGGTATCGGCACCGGGGGGCGCAGGGCGCATCCACCCGGCGTGCGTCTCGCGGACCGGACGCCCCCCAGGACAGCTCCCAGCTGCGGTTTCACACCTTTTACACCCGCTGTCGGACTCATACCAGCGGTGGCGCCAATCCCGCCCCGACGGGCAGGTTGCGCACCACCGTGAACACCAGCACCAGCAGGGCGATCAGCACCCAGCGTCTCGCCCCCGGCGCGATCCGCGGCCCGGGGCCGCCGGTCACCACGGCCCACAGCCAGCGCAGCCAGAGCACCGCCAGCACCGCGAACAGCAGCACGGCGACCGCGTTGTCGTGCAGGGCGCCGGAGAGCTCCCCGTGGGCGAGCGCGTGGACGCAGCGCAGGCCGCCGCAGCCGGGGCACCACCAGCCGGTGGCCGCCAGGAAGGGGCAGTCGGGATAGTGGCCGGGGGCGTTGGGGTCCACCGCGGCGATGTACACGGTGGGGACGGCCACGGCGGCCAGGGCGGCCAGCGGCGGGCCCAGCCGGCGCAGCACGGGCGGCCGGGCGGAGGCGGTGGGAGCGGCGTTCACGCCCATGATTGTGCCCGCCCGGCGCAAGCGGAGGGCAGAGCGAAACGGCGGGCGTTCCGCCCGCCGTTCAGCCGTACGAGGGGTCGGGCGTCAGGCGGTGACGGCGGCGGCGGCCGCGGCGCGGTCCTCGAGGGTCTCCACGTGCGGGCTGGGCTGCTTGCCCATCCCGGCCATCGACATGGCCTTGCCGACCACGCCGCCGAGCACGACGACCGCCATACCGGCCCAGACCACCGGCACCGACGGGAGGATCATCGCCACGCCCGAGATCGCGAAGCCGACGAACGCGATGGTCACGCCGGTCCAGGCGGCGGGGTTGTGGCCGTGTGCTGCTGCCGACATCTGCGGTGCTCCTTGGTTCTCCGGGGCCCGGCCGGGCCCACGGGCCCCTGGCGGGTTGACGTGTTCCATTGTGCCGGGCCGCACAGCGCTCCCCCAAAGGGGGTGCTCGTCTATCGGGTCACACCCCGGCCGACCCGGGCCCGCGCCCGGCCCGCACTCAGCCCGCGGTCGGGTCCTCGCCCCGGTCCAGCGCCTTCCACAGGTCGGCCGGGGTCTCCGCGGCCTTTGCGGGCGCCTTGCGGGTCGGTGCGTCGTAGCGGCTGCCCATGGTCGGCCAGCCCCGGCCGTACCGGACGGTCAGCAGCCCGGCCAGCGCCAGCAACAGCCCGCCGAGCAGCGCCACCCACGGCCAGGCGGTGTGGCCGATCCCGGTGGCCTGGGCGCCGGACAGCGCCAGCTTGCGGGCGGCCTCGGCGTGCAGCGCCGCACTGTCGCCCGCCCCGGCCGCCGCCGTCGCGGCCGCCCCGAGGCCTGACAGCAAGGTGAGCACACCGACCCCGACCCGTCCGACGCCACGCACCGCGAACACCGCGACCGCCGCCGCCAGCGCCACCAGGGCCAGCCCGCCGGGCAGTTCGGAGATCCGGCTGCCGGTGGCGGACACCTCCAGCGTCCCGGCGGCCGATCCGGCCACCCGGCCCTCGGCCCAGACCCGGCCGACGGCGGTCAGCACCAGGGCGGCGCCGAGCGCGGTCAGCAGCAGCATCACGCCGAGCATCCGCCGCCCGACCGCGGCGGGGGCGGGGGCCGGGGCGGCGGGGACGGCTTCGGCACGGGGCTGGGTAGGAACGCTCACCCGTCCACTATCCCTGACCCTGCGCGCCGCCCCTACCCCGGGTCGGCCGGGAACCCGTCGGTGGACAGCACCAGGGTCCGGTCCGCCAGCGGCAGGAACAGGTCGTTGCCGAAGGGCACCCGCTCCGCCTCCCGGTAGCTCCCGGCGGGCTGCGGGGCGCTGTGCACCGTGCAGACCGCCGCGGCGGGATCCACCACGACGTAGAGCGGGATCCCGCACTCGGCGTAGGTCCGGACCTTCCTGAGGTGGTCCTCGTCCCGGCCCGACGGCGAGGCCACCTCGATCACCGCTTCGAGGTCGTGCCACTCGAACCGGTGACGGGCGTTGCGCTCCGCCCCCGGCGCGACGACCGCCAGGTCGGGGGCGTAGCCGAAGCGCGGCGAGGGGAAGTCGATCATGACGTCGGACAGCACCCGGCCGCGGCCCGCGAGCTGCGTCCTGATCTGCGGCGCCGCGCTGAGGACGACCTCCCACCGGCTCTCCCCGTGGGGCGTCATGATGATCTTCCCGTCCGTGATCTCCACCCGGTAGCCGCGCGGAGGGTTGGCACCTTCGAGCGCGTCCCAGGCGCTCTCCGTGGTCGTCGAGGTCATCCCGGCCGCCTTCCCTCAGCGGTTCACCGCCCCGTCGTCCTCACGATAGCGGCGTGCGCAGCGTGTTCGCGGTGGCCACGGCCCGCAGGACGGCGGCGGCCTTGTTACGGCACTCGGTGTCCTCGCCGTGCGGGTCGGAGTCGGCGACCACGCCCGCGCCGGCCTGGACGTAGGCGGTGCCGTCCCGCAGCACGGCGGTGCGGATGGCGATCGCGGTGTCGGAGTCCCCGGCGAAGTCCAGGTAGCCGACGCAGCCGCCGTACAGGCCCCGGCGGGTGGGCTCCAACTCCTCGATGATGCGCATCGCGCGCGGCTTCGGCGCGCCGGAGAGGGTGCCGGCCGGGAAGCAGGCGGTGAGCACGTCGAAGGCCGTCCGCCCCGGGGCGACCCGGCCGGTGACGGTGGAGACGATGTGCATGACGTGGCTGTACCGCTCGATGTGCATGAAGTCGACCACCTCCACGCTGCCGGGCTCGCAGACCCGGCCGAGGTCGTTGCGGCCGAGGTCGACCAGCATCAGGTGCTCGGCCCGCTCCTTGGGGTCGGCGAGCAGCTCGGCGGCGAGCCCGGCGTCCTCCTGCGGGGTGGCGCCGCGGTGCCGGGTGCCGGCGATCGGGTGCAGCATCGCCTCGCCGTCGGTGACCTTGACCAGCGCCTCCGGGCTGGAGCCGACCACGTCGAAGCCGCCCTGCGCGGTGCCGTCCGGGCCGGGGAACCGGAACAGGTACATGTACGGGCTGGGGTTGGTGGTGCGCAGCACCCGGTAGACGTCCAGCGCGGAGGCCGGGCAGGGCGCCTCGAAGCGCTGCGAGGGCACCACCTGGAAGGCCTCGCCGGCCCGGATCCGCTCCTTGATCTCCTCGACGGCGGCCCGGTAGGGCGCCCCGCCGAACGGCGAGTGGACGTCGCCGGCGCCGGCGGGGGTGAAGGTCGCCAGGCCCGGGTCGACCGGCTTCAGCAGGTCGGCCTCCATCGCGTCCAGCCGGGCCACCGCGTCCGCGTAGGCCTCGTCGGCGCCGCTGGCCAGGTCGTTGTGGTTGACGGCGTTGGCGATCAGCGTGACCGTGCCGTCGACGTGGTCGAGCACGGCGAGGTCGGTGGCGAGCAGCATGGTCAGCTCGGGCAGCCGCAGGTCGTCCGGGTTGAGGTCGGGCAGCTTCTCCAGCCGGCGCACGACGTCGTAGCCGAGGTAGCCGACCAGGCCCCCGGTGAGCGGCGGCAGGCCGTCGTCGGCGTGGCGCGGGGTGTGCAGGGCCTCCAGGGCGGCGCGCAGCACCTGCAGCGGGTCCCCGCCGGTGGGGATGCCGACCGGCGGGGCGCCGAGCCAGCGGGCGTTGCCGTCCGGGTCCGCGGTGAGGGTGGCGGCGCTGCGCACGCCCACGAAGGAGTAGCGGGACCAGCTGCGGCCCTGCTCGGCGGACTCCAGCAGGAAGGTGCCGGTGCGCTCGCCCGCGAGGCTGCGGTAGAGGCCGATCGGGGTGAGGCCGTCCGCGAGGAGCCTGCGGGTGACCGGGATGACCCGGGTGTCGACGGCGAGCTTGCGGAAGGCTTCGAGGTCCATGGAGAGCGGCACCTTCTGGTCGTGGCGGGGTGGGTGGGTCAGGCGAGCGGGAGCACGTCGGCGTCGAAGCAGGTGCGGTCGCCGGTGTGGCAGGCGGCGCCGGTCTGGTCGACCTTGACCAGCAGGGTGTCGCCGTCGCAGTCCAGGGCCACGGACTTGACCCGCTGGACGTGGCCCGAGGTGTCGCCCTTGACCCAGTACTCGCGCCGGCTGCGGCTCCAGTAGGTGCAGCGGCCGGTGGTCAGGGTGCGGTGCAGCGCCTCGTCGTCCATCCAGCCGAGCATCAGCACCTCGCCGGTGTCGTACTGCTGCGCGACGGCCGGGAGCAGGCCCTCCTCGGTGCGCTTGAGGCGGGCGGCGATCTCGGGCGCCAGGGCGGTGCTGCCGGGGGCGGCGGGTGTGGTGGACATGGGCCCCATTGTGTCAGTCCGGCCAGGCCCGCCGGGTGGGTGCCGGGGCCCGTCCGCTCCGGCACCCTACGGGCGCTCGCAGCCCGCCGGCCAGATCCGGTGGACGTAGAGCCCGGCCCGCTGGGCGAGCGCGGCGACCCGGGCGGGCTCGCTGTCCGGTGCGCCGTCCCAGACCGCGATCAGCTCGTCGACCATGCCGACCAGGGCGCGCCCGGTGTCGTCGCCGAGGCCGCCGTGCTCGACGGCGGCGAGCCGGTGGACGGCGTTGGCCTCGTTCATCAGCCGCAGCCTGGTGGCGCGGTGGTGGTCGCCGGCGCGGCCGACGACGGGCGCCCCCGCGGGGACGAGCACCTCCAGCTTGCCGCCGTGCTCCAGCACGGACCGGGCGAACCAGCTCTCCGGGCCCTCGTCGGCGCAGCTGACGCCGACCAGCTCGTACGGGCCGAAGGTGGTGACCAGCCGCCAGAGCTCCCCGCGGACCAGCATCTCGGTGATACCGCCCGACAGGCCCCGGTGACCGGTGATTCCGACGCGCATCCGCTTACTCCTGGGATCGTGTCGTGCCGCGGGGAGCCTATCGGACCAGTGCGACAGGTCCGCTCGTACGAGTTGTGCCAACCGCCTGCCGAGACGGCCGCGGTTGGGCCATTCTCGTGCCCATGAGCACCGAGCAGCCGCCCGAAGCCGCCTCCCGTCCCTCCCGCGGGCTGGTCATCGCCGTCGTGGCGGTCCTCGCCGTGCTGCTGGCCGTGGTCGCCACCGTGCTGCTCTGGCCCGAGGGCCGGCCGGTCGCGCTGCCGCCGCCGCAGCCCTCCCCCACCGCGACCACCCCGAGCCCGACCCCGACGCCGAGCCCCACGCCGACGCCGACCCCGACCAGGGTCGTCCCGTACCCGTTCCTCCCGCTCGGCGCCTGCTTCGACCACCCGCAGCTCAGCAAGGGGATCACCAGGCCGGAGGCCCGGCCCTGCGAGGGCGAGCACGACGGCGAGGCGATCGCGGCCCTGCTGCTGCCGGACGGGCTGACCGCCGAGAGCCAGATCACCAAGGCCATGCGGGACGCCTGCAAGGAGCCGCTGGCCGCCGCCGAGGCCCGCCAGGGCGGCGGCGGGCCGTACTACGGCTTCCCGTTCGGCCCGGCGATGACGGTCTACCAGCAGGGCTGGCGGGACTTCAGCTGCACGATGACGGCCAGCAACCGCCTGGGCGGCACCAGGCTCACCGGCCACCTGCGCTGACCCCCCGCCAGGCCCCTAGGCTGGGCCGCATGTCGAACCATGCCCTCGCCGAGCGCCACCGACTGGCCGAACTCCTGGCCGCCGCCGGGCCGGACGCGCCCACCCTCTGCGCCGGGTGGTCCACCCGGGACCTCGCCGCCCACCTGGTGCTCCGGGAGCACCGGCCGGACGCGGCGGCCGGCATCCGGATCGGCCCGCTGGCCGACTGGACCCACCGGGTGCAGCGCGGCTACGCCGGGCGCCCGTACGAGGAGCTGGTGCGGCTGTTCCGGGCCGGCCCGCCGCTGCTCTCGCTGTTCGCGCTGCCCGGCGCCGACGAGGCGGCGAACACGGTGGAGTACTTCGTGCACGCCGAGGACGTCCGCCGGGCCGGCGGGTCCTGGCAGCCGCAGCCGGTGCCGCCCGGCCGGGCCGCGGCGCTCTGGCGGCGGCTGCCGATGCTGGCCAGGCTGGAGGCGGGCCGCCGCTCCCCCGTCCGGCTGGAGCTGCGCCGCCCGGCCGGCACGGGCGTGAGCGTCGGACCGGCCAAGGCTCCGGTCGTCCGGATCACCGGCGAGCCTGGCGAGCTGGTGCTGTTCGTCTACGGCCGGGGTGCCCGTACCGAGCTGGCCGTGGACGGCCCCCCGGACGCGGTCGCCGCGCTGCGCCACGTGCTGCCGCTGCCGCTGCCGTAGTCGACCGGCGCGATCCGCCCCGGCTGCGGATGTCAGTGGCGGGGTGCAGACTCGCAGAGGGTCGGGGAGGGGTGCCCGAGCGCCCTCGACAAGCCGCCCGACCGCCCTTTCCGTCGAAGGAGCACCACCTCATGCTCACCACCGACTTTCCCACCGGCGCGCCCTGCTGGATCGACCTCGGCAGCCCGGATCCGGCCGCGGCCGCCGCCTTCTACGGGGCGGTGTTCGGCTGGACCTTCCAGCAGCTCGGCCCGGAGGCCGGCGGCTACGGCTTCCTCCAGCTGGACGGCCGGACGGTGGGCGCCATCGGCCCGCTCACCGAGGAGGGCGCCCGGTCCGCCTGGACGACGTACTTCAGGACGCCGGACGCGGACGCCACCGCCAAGGCCGTCGAGCAGGCCGGCGGCACCGTCCGGGCCGCGCCGTTCGACGTGATGGAGGCCGGGCGGATGGCCCAGCTCACCGACCCGCAGGGCGCGCAGTTCGCGATCTGGCAGTCCGGTTCGACCATCGGACTGGACGTGGTGTCCAGCGACAACGCCCTGGTCTGGTCCGAGCTGCACACCACCGACCAGGAGGCCGGCTTCGGTTTCTACCGGACGCTGTTCGGCTGGCGCTCGGAGAAGTTCCCGGCCCCCGGCATGACGTACCTGGTGCTCTCCACCGCCGAGGGCGACCAGAACGCCACCAGCTTCGGCGGCATCGCCCCGGTCATGTCGCAGGAGCAGCCGCCCTCCTGGACGCCGTACTTCGCCACCGAGCAGGTCGACGAGCTGGTCGGCCGGGCGCAGGCGGCCGGCGGCACGGTGCTGATGGGCGCCGAGGACGTCCCCGAGGTCGGCCGGATCGCCTGGCTGGCGGACCCGTCCGGCGCACCGTTCGCACTGATCAAGGGCGAGCCGCGGCAGGGGTCCTGAGGTCCGGTCCCGGTGCTGTCCGCGGGCGCGGACAGCACCGGGCACCGGTCAGCGCACCGGGTGCCCGGCCTCGCGCAGCGCGTTCTTGACCTCGCCGATCCGCAGGTCGCCGAAGTGGAAGACGCTGGCCGCCAGCACGGCGTCCGCGCCGGCCTCCACCGCGGGGGCGAAGTCGGCGAGCCGGCCGGCGCCGCCGGAGGCGATCACCGGGACGGACACGGTCTTGCGGACGGCCCCGATCAGCTCCAGGTCGTAGCCGTCCTTGGTGCCGTCCGCGTCCATCGAGTTGAGCAGGATCTCGCCCGCGCCCAGCTCGGCCGCGCGGCCCGCCCACTCGACGGCGTCCAGGCCGGTGCCCTGCCGCCCGCCGTGCGTGGTGACCTCGAAGCCCGACGCGGTCTCGGTGCCGGGAGGGCAGCGCCGGGCGTCCACCGAGAGCACCAGCACCTGGCGGCCGAAGCGCTGCGCGATCTCCCGGATCAGCTCCGGGCGGGCGATCGCCGCGGTGTTGACGCCGACCTTGTCGGCCCCGGCCCGCAGCAGCTTGTCGACGTCCTCGACGGCGCGGATCCCGCCGCCGACGGTCAGCGGGATGAACACCTGCTCGGCGGTGCGGCGGACCACGTCGTAGGTGGTCTCGCGGTCCCCCGAGGAGGCGGTGATGTCGAGGAAGGTCAGCTCGTCGGCGCCCTCGGCGTCGTAGAGCTTGGCCATCTCGACCGGGTCGCCGGCGTCGCGCAGGTTCTGGAAGTTGACACCCTTGACCACCCGGCCGGCGTCGACGTCCAGACAGGGGATGACACGTACGGCGAGGGTCACGGCTGTTGGCCTTCCAGAGTGCGTGCGAGCCCGGCACGGTAGGCGTCGAGTTCGACCTCGACCATCATCCGGGAGTCGATCAGGCCGTCGACCACCACCATGGTGGCCGCCGGCCGGGTGGCGGCGAAGAGGGTGTGGTGGGCGCGGCCCACCTCGTCCGCGTCGCGGGCGTGGGTGATGTACATCCGGGTGCGGACCACGTCGTCCGCCGTCAGTCCGTACGCGGCCAGGGCCGTGAGGCCGACGCCGAAGGCGGCGAGGGTCTGCCGGTACGGGTCGCCCTCGTGCTCGATCCTCCCGTCGACCCAGGCGGTGGAGCCGGCCACGTGGACGTGGTCCCCGGCCGCCACCGCCCGCGCGTAGCCGAACTGGTCCTCCCAGGGGGAGGATCCGCCGACCCGACCGCGTACGATCTGACGTTCCGTCATCCTGAAACCGCCTCCAGGGCCTCTTCGAGGGTGAACTTCTGCTCGTAGAGTGCCTTGCCCACGATGGCTCCCTCGACACCCTCGCCGACCAGGGTGGCGATGGCGCGCAGGTCGTCGAGCGAGGAGACGCCGCCGGAGGCGACCACCGGCTTGTCGGTGGCGGCGCAGACGTCGCGCAGCAGCTGGAGGTTGGGGCCGGTCAGGGTGCCGTCCCGGTTGACGTCGGTGACGACGTAGCGGGCGCAGCCCTCGGCGTCCAGGCGGGCCAGCACCTCGAAGAGCTGGCCGCCGTCGCGGGTCCAGCCGCGGCCGCGCAGGGTGGTGCCGACCACGTCCAAGCCGACGGCGATCTGGTCGCCGTGCTCGGCGATGACCTTGGCGACCCACTCGGGGCTCTCCAGGGCGGCGGTGCCGAGGTTGACCCGGGTGCAGCCGGTGGCCAGGGCGGCGGCCAGCGACTCGTCGTCGCGGATGCCGCCGGACAGCTCGACCTTGATGTCGAGCGCGCCGGTGACCTCGCGCAGCAGGTCGCGGTTGGTGCCGGTGCCGAAGGCGGCGTCCAGGTCGACCAGGTGGAGCCACTCGGCGCCGGCGTTCTGCCAGGCGAGGGCGGCGGCGAGCGGCTCGCCGAAGGAGGTCTCGGTGCCGGAGGCGCCCTTGACCAGGCGGACGGCCTGGCCGTCGCGGACGTCGACGGCGGGGAGCAGTTCGAGGCGACTCATCGTTGTGACAACTCTCAGACGGTCAGAGGGTGTTGACCCAGTTGGTCAGCAGGGCGGCGCCGGCGTCGCCGGACTTCTCGGGGTGGAACTGGGTGGCCCAGAGCGGGCCGTTCTCGACGGCGGCGACGAACGGCTGCCCGTGCGTGGCCCAGGTGACGAGCGGGGCGTGCATCCGGGCGCTGTGGACTTCCAGCTCCCAGCGACGCACGCCGTAGGAGTGCACGAAGTAGAAGCGGGTGTCGGCGTCGAGCCCGGCGAAGAGCCGGCTGCCCTCGGGGGCGTCGACGGTGTTCCACCCCATGTGCGGGACGACCGGGGCGTCCAGCGGCTCGACGGTGCCGGGCCACTCGTCGCAGCCGGCCGTCTCCACGCCGTGCTCGACGCCCTTCTCGAAGAGGATCTGCATGCCGACGCAGATGCCCAGCACCGGGCGCCCGCCGGCCAGTCGGCGGCCGATGATCTGCTCGCCGCGGACGGCCTTCAGCCCGCGCATGCAGGCCTCGAAGGCGCCGACGCCGGGGACGAGCAGGCCGTCCGCGTCCAGTGCGGTCTGGAAGTCGGAGGTGACGGTGACGTTCGCCCCGGTGCGCTCCACGGCGCGCTGGGCCGAGCGGAGGTTGCCCGACCCGTAGTCGAGCACGACGACGTTCTTGCCCATGTTCAGGTGTCCAAGTCTCTCAGCGGGTCCCGGGCGGTTCTCGTTGCGCCGGGGCTTGTCCGACCGTGCGCGCGGCGCGGGCGGGAGGCCCGGCGCCGCGCACGCGGCGGGAACGGTCGGACGGCCCCTAGAGGCGCATGGCGCCGGAGACCAGGCAGAGCACCGAACCGATGGCGAGCACGGCGATGACGCCCTTCGGGAGCTTCTGCTTCCAGAACGAGATCACCCCGCCGGCCAGGAAGAGTCCGACGAAGAGGAGGACGATCGCGGACTTGCTCACAGCGCACCCTTGGTAGACGGGAGGATGCCGGCCGCGCGCGGGTCGCGCTCGGCGGCGTAGCGCAGGGCCCGGGCCAGCGCCTTGAACTGGCACTCCACGATGTGGTGCGCGTTGCGCCCGTACGGCACGTGCACGTGCAGGGCGATCTGGGCCTGGGCCACGAAGGACTCCAGGATGTGCCGGGTCATGGTGGTGTCGTAGGCGCCGATCATCGGCGCCATGTTCTCCGGCTCGGTGTGCACCAGGTAGGGGCGGCCGGAGAGGTCGACGGTGACCTGGGCGAGCGACTCGTCCAGCGGCACCGTGCAGTTGCCGAAGCGGTAGATGCCCACCTTGTCGCCGAGCGCCTGCTTGAAGGCGGCGCCCAGTGCGAGGGCGGTGTCCTCGATGGTGTGGTGGGTGTCGATGTGCAGGTCGCCGTCGGTCTTCACGGTGAGGTCGAAGAGGCCGTGGCGGCCGAGCTGGTCGAGCATGTGGTCGTAGAACCCGACGCCCGTGGAGATGTCGGTCCGGCCGGTGCCGTCGAGGTCGATCTCGACCAGGACCGAGGTCTCCTTGGTGGTGCGCTCGATGCGTCCGATACGGGACATACGGGGTTACAGCTCCTTGATCACGAGTCGGACGGCGTCCAGGAAGGCGTCGTTCTCGGCGGGGGTGCCGGCGGTGACGCGCAGCCACCCGGGGACGCCGTTGTCGCGGACCAGGACGCCGCGGTCGAGGATGGCCTGCCAGACGGCGTGGGTGTCGTCGAAGCGGCCGAACTGGACGAAGTTGGCGTCCGAGTCGGTCACCTGCAGCCCGAGACCGCGGAGCGCGTCGACCAGCCGGTCGCGCTCGGTCTTGAGCCGGCCGACGTAGCCGAGCAGGGTGTCGGTGTGCTCCAGGCAGGCCAGCGCGGTGGCCTGGGTGACGGCCGACAGGTGGTACGGCAGCCGGACCAGCTGCACCGCGTCCACCACGGCCGCGTCGGCGGCCAGGTAGCCCAGGCGCAGCCCGGCCGCGCCGAAGGCCTTGGACATGGTGCGGGTGACCACCAGGTTGGGGCGGCCCTCCAGCAGCGGCAGCAGCGAGGCGCGGTGCGAGAACTCGACGTACGCCTCGTCGACGATCACCACGCTGGGCCGGGCGGCCTGCGCGGCCTCGTACAGCGCCAGGACGGTGTCGGCGGCGACGGCGGTGCCGGTCGGGTTGTTCGGCGAGCAGACGAAGACCACGTTCGGCCGGTGCTCGGCGATCGCCTCGACGGCGGCGTCGAGGTCGACGGTGAAGTCCTCGTTGCGCGGCCCGGAGATCCACTCGGTGCCGGTGCCCCGCGAGATCAGGGCGTGCATCGAGTACGAGGGCTCGAAGCCGAGCGCGACCCGGCCGGGGCCGCCGAAGGTCTGCAGCAGCTGCTGGAGCACCTCGTTGGAGCCGTTGGCGGCCCAGACCTGCTCACGGCCGCGGGCGAAGCCGGTGGTCCGGGTCAGGTACCGGGCCAGGCCCTCGCGCAGCTCGACCGCGTCCCGGTCGGGGTAGCGGTTGAGGTTGCGGGCGGCCTCGGCGACCCGCTCGGCGATCCGGGCGACCAGCTCCTCGGGCAGCTGGTACGGGTTCTCGTTGGTGTTGAGCTGGACGGGCACGTCGAGCTGCGGCGCACCGTAGGGGGACTGCCCGCGCAGCTCGTCGCGGATGGGGAGGTCGTTCAGGTTCATGCGCCGGGAACCGTCCACTCGAAGCGGGCCTTGATGGCATCGCCGTGACCCGGCAGGTCCTCGGCGTCGGCGAGGTTGACGACGTGCGCGGCGATGCCGGCCAGTGCCTCGCGGTCGTACTCGACGACCTGGACCCCGCGCAGGAAGGTCTGCACGGACAGCCCGGCGGAGTGGCAGGCGCAGCCGCCGGTCGGCAGCACGTGGTTGGAGCCGGCCGCGTAGTCGCCCAGCGAGACCGGGGTGTAGCGGCCGATGAAGATCGCGCCGGCGTTGCGAACCCGGGCCGAGACGGCGTGGGCGTCCCGGGTCTGGATCTCCAGGTGCTCGGCGGCGTAGGCGTTGACCACCGCCAGGCCCTGGTCCAGGTCGTCGACCAGGATGATGCCGGACTGCCGGCCGCCCAGCGCCTCGGCCACCCGCTCGGCGTGCTTCGTCCGGGCGGTCTGGGTCTTCAGCTCGGCCTCCACGGCCTCGGCCAGCGCGGGCGAGTCGGTGACCAGCACCGAGCCCGAGGTCGGGCCGTGCTCGGCCTGGCTGATCAGGTCGGCGGCGACCTCGGCCGGGTCGGCGCTGTCGTCGGCGAGGACGGCGATCTCGGTCGGACCGGCCTCGGAGTCGATGCCGATCCGGCCCGCGAAGTAGCGCTTGGCCGCGGCCACGTAGATGTTGCCCGGGCCGGTGACCATGTTCACCGGCTCGCACTCCTCGGTGCCGAGCGCGAACATGGCGACCGCCTGGGCGCCGCCGACGGCGTACACCTCGGTGACGCCGAGCAGCGCGCAGGCCGCCAGGATCGTCGGGTGCACCCGGCCGCCGAAGGCCTTCTGCGGCGGCGAGGTCACCGCGATGCCGGCCA
Organism: Kitasatospora sp. NPDC058170; assembly: GCF_042883905.1. Taxonomy (NCBI): domain Bacteria; kingdom Bacillati; phylum Actinomycetota; class Actinomycetes; order Kitasatosporales; family Streptomycetaceae; genus Kitasatospora; species Kitasatospora sp. NPDC058170. The sequence continues at coordinate 567,158 of NZ_JBHVUV010000001.1, read as the reverse complement.
CCCCGGCCTCCTGTGCGGGCACCACGTTCATCACCACGGAGGACGGGTACACGGCGAGGCCGCCGGGCACGTAGAGGCCGACCCGGTCCACCGGGACCCAGCGCTGGGTGACGGTGCCGCCCGGCACGACCTGGGTGGTGTGCCCGGTGCGGCGCTGGTCCGCGTGGACCAGGCGGGCGCGGCGGATCGACTCCTCCAGCGCGGCGCGCACCTTCGGGTCCAGCGTCTCCAGGGCCTCGGCGATCTGCTCGGCGGGCACCCGGGTGGACTCCAGCCGCACGCCGTCGAAGCGCTCGGTGATCTCGATCAGCGCCGCGACCCCGCGATGGTGCACGTCCTCGGCGATCGGGCGCACCGTCTCCAGGGCGGCCGCGACGTCGAAGTCGGCACGGGGCAGCAGGTCACGCGGGTCGTCGAGCGAGCCGCGGAGGTCGATTCGAGAGATCACGCCACCCAGTGTAAGGAGTGGCCGGAACCGGCGGCCCCGCATTTCAGTCCGTGATACGAAAGGCGAGACGACCGGGGGAGACGGGGGAACGATGGCGGATCGCGCGCCTGACGGCTGGACGCAGGTTGAGCAGGATCTCTGGGAGGCGTTCCGGCAGGGCGAGGTGTACGACCGGCGCACCCGTGACAGCGGAGAGGACGACCCCTTCGGGGACGCCGTGTGGGGGCCCGGGCGCACCGTCCGCGCCGAGGTGCTGGCCCGCCTGCTGCTGGACGGGCCGACGGCCGCCCCGGGCCGGGTCGCCTCGCTGCGGCTGAGCGGGGTGCGGGTCACCGGATCGCTCAACCTGGCCGGCGGCTCCATCGGCCACTACGTCGAGGTGCACGACTGCCGCTTCGAGCAGAAGATCCTGATCTCCGAGGCGGAGGCCGGCACGCTGCGCTTCGTCAACTGCCGGATCCCCCGGCTGGAGGCCTCCCGCCTCGCCACCTCCGGCGACCTGCACCTGGCCCGCTGCCGCATCCCGCAGGGGCTGCGGCTCACCGACGCCCGGATCGGCACCGACCTGCTGCTCAACCAGGCCGTCCTCGGCGGTGACCGCTTCGGCCGGGCGCTGTCCGCCGACGGCATGGCCGTCAACCAGGACTTCGAGGCCGACCGGATGGAGTCCCGCGGCGAGGTGAGCCTGCGCACCGCCCGGATCGGCGGCCGGCTCTCGCTGCGCGGCGCCCAGCTGCACGCCGTCCCGGAGAACCCGATCGTGCTCAACGCGGTCCGAATAACCGTCGGCCACACCGCCTACCTCAGCGGGTCGGTGGACGGCGGCTGGCACAGTTCGCAGACCTACTACGGCTCCGGCTACGGGCAGACCCCGCCGCCCGGCGCGCCGACCACCCCGTTCCGCGCCCACGGCCAGGTCCGGCTCTCCGACGGCCGGTTCGAGGCCGCCTGCCTGCTCTCCGACGCCGAGTTCCACCTCGGCCCGGGCGACGAGCTCGCCCTGCGCCGGATCCAGACGCCCGAGCTGCGGTTCACCTGCCGCCTCCCGGCCGGCGGCGCCGTCTCGCTCTCCCGCGCCCGGGTCGGCAACCTGGTCGACGCCCCCGGCTCCTGGCCGCACGGCAGGTTCCTCGGCCTCACCGGCTTCACCTACGAGTGCCTGCGCCCGGCCGTCCCCTTCACCATCCAGCAGCGGATCGCCTGGCTGGAGGACTCCTCGGTGGAGTTCCAGCCCGAGTCGTACGAGCAGCTGGCCGCCGCGCTGCGCCGCGACGGCGCCGACGACGACGCCCGCGAGGTGCTCTACGCCAAGCAGCGCCGCCGCCGGCAGACCCTGCCGCTGCCGGCCCGGCTCTGGGGCCGGATCCAGGACGTCACCGTCGGCTACGGCTTCCGCCCCGGCCGGGCCGCGCTGTGGCTGCTGCTCGCCTGGGCGCTCGGCAGCGTCTACTTCGCCACCCACGAGCTGCAGCCGCTCAAGGCCGACGAGCGGCCGCACTGGAACCCGGTGCTGTACGCGCTGGGCCAGCTGCTGCCGGTCGTCGACCTCGGCCAACAGGGCTGGAACCCCGGCGGCGCCTCCCAGTGGGTCGCCTCCGGGCTGGTGGTCGTCGGCTGGATCCTGGCCACCACGGTCGCCGCCGGCGCCTCCCGGATGCTCCAGCGCGGATAACCCGGCGGCATTCGCCCGGTCCGGGGAACTACGCTGTCCGCCGTGACAGAACGGCTGCCGCTCTTCCCGCTGAACACCGTGCTCTACCCGGGGCTGGTGATGCCCCTGAACGTCTTCGAGGAGCGCTACCGCCGTCTGGTCGCCGACCTGCTGGCCGGCCCGGAGGACCGGCCGCGCCGCTTCGGGGTGCTCGCCATCAGGGACGGCCGCGAGGTCGCCCCGGTCCGCCCGGGCGAGGGCCCGGCCGGACCGCTCGACGGCCTCGGCACCGTCACCGGGGATCCGCTGGAGGCGATGCACCACATCGGCTGCGTGGCCGACATCGCCTCGGTGCAGGAGCAGCCGGACGGCCGCTACGAGCTGCTGGTCACCGGTACCACGCGCTTCCGGCTGCGCTCGGCAGACACCGGCGGTCCGTACCTGACCGGTGAGATCGAGCCGATCGAGGAGGAGCCCGGCGAGGGCGCCGGGGCCCTGGCCGCGGGCGTCGAGCGGGCCTTCCGGGCGTACCAGAAGCGGCTCGCCGGGGCCCGCGAGGCCAGCACCGTCGGCCGCCAGGACCTGCCCGACGACCCGCAGGTGCTCTCCTACCTGGTCGCGGCCGCCTCGGTGTTCGACACCCCGGTCAAGCAGCGGCTGCTCGCCTGCCCCGACACCGCCCAGCGCCTGACCGCCGAGCTGGAGCTGCTGCGCCGCGAGACGGCGGTGCTGTCCTGGCTGCCGTCGCTGCCCGCCGTCGACCTCACCCGCCAGGCCTTCAGCCCCAACTGAGCCGCCCCACCACCGAGCCCACCACCGAGGACTCCATGGCCAGGAAACCGAAGAAGGGCGGCCAGGGCACCCCCGCCACCGTCGCCCTGGAGAACGCCGCCGTGGCCTTCACCGTCCACGCCTACGAGCACGACCCGGCCGCCGCGTCCTACGGCGGGGAGGCCGCGCAGGCCCTCGGGATCCCGGCCGGCCGGGTGTTCAAGACGCTGGTCGCCGACGTCGACGGCGTCCTCACGGTCGGCGTCGTGCCGGTGGCCGGGCAGCTGGACCTCAAGGCCCTCGCGGCGGCCGTCGGCGGCAAGCGGGCGGCGATGGCCGACCCGGCGGCCGCGGAGCGCAGCAGCGGCTACGTGCTCGGCGGGATCTCCCCGCTCGGCCAGCGCCGCGCCCTGCGGACCGTGGTGGACGACAGCGCGCTCGCCCACCCCACGGTGTACGTCTCGGCGGGCCGGCGCGGTCTGGAGGTCGAACTCTCCCCCGCCGACCTGATCGCCCTCACGGGAGCCCGGACCGCCCCGATCGGCCGCTGAGGCCGCTGAGGCCGGACAGGACCTACGACCGGTGATCCTGGGGCGGTGTGTCCCGGGGTGCCGCCTCCCGGAGCGGCTGCCCGTCCTGGACGGGCGCCGGCGCCGCGTAGGGCCCGGCCCAGTACGGCGGCGGGTCCTCCTCGCGCTTGCCGAACGCGGCCGACAGGGCCAGCAGCACCACCATCGCGGCCATCGGCCAGACCAGCAGCGCCCCGTGCGCGCCCAGCTCCAGGGCCGCGTCGAAGTGTCCGCCGTTGCCGGCCTTCGCGGCCCGGGCGATCAGGTCCTCGCCCGGCCCCAGCCGGATGCCCAGCCGCCACCCGGCCACCGACCCGAGCAGGCCGCCGAGCGCCAGCCCGACCGCGACGGCGATGCCGCCGCCGCGCCGCCGGGACAGCAGGAACGCGCCGAGCGCGGTCACGATGCCCGCGCCCAGCCCGATCAGCGCGAACACGGAGTCGGCGCCGGCCCGCTGCTCGCCCTCGGGGTCGCCGTAGAGGATCCGGTTGCCGTCGACCACCAGCGGCACCTTCGGCGCCAGCCACACCCACAGCACCGCCACGACCAGGCCCAGCAGGACGCAGACCAGTGTGGTGAGCACGCCCAGCCGCAGCTCGGGCAGCAGCCGCTGCAGCCGCTCCCGGCCGTCCGGCCGGCCGAGCGGCGCCAGATCCAGGGCGGGCGGCGGCCCGTACGGGTTCGGGGCGGCGGCCGGGGCGCGGTCGACGACGGCGTCCGCATCGGTGCCCGCCGCGGCACGCGCGGGATCCGGAGGTGTGTTCGGTACGGTCACAGGCCCATCGTTTCACGATCGCCACCCGGACGACCGCGCCACCCGCACACCGGCGGCCCGGCCGGGCCGCCGGAGCGGCGCACGGCCCGGGCAGGCCCTACCGGGTGGTGGCCCGCCGGTACGCCCAGGTGGCGACGGCCAGCGAGACCACGCCGACCCCCGCGCAGACCGCCAGGTCGGCCGTCACCCGGGTCCAGTCCGGGTCGGGCGTGAACGTACGGGCGAAGGCCTCCACGCCGTACGTGGACGGCAGCAGGTCCCGCAGCCAGAGCACCGGCTGCGGCAGGTTGTCCACCGGCAGCACCCCCAGCAGCAGCGCCGCCGACATGCCGAGCTGCCCCAGCATGGTGGCGATCTCCTGCCGGGGCGCCAGCAGCCCGCAGGCCGCGCCCAGCCCGGAGAGCGCCGCACCGGCCAGCGGCACCACCGCGAGCAGCATCCACAGCTGCGCCATCGACAGCCCGAACATCCAGGCCCCGACGGCGGCCGTCACCAGCGCCCCGGGCAGCGTGAACGAGGCGTACGCGGCGGCCGCGCCGAGCACCACCGAGGCGGCCGGCACCGGCAGCGTCGCGTAGTGGTCGAGCCCGCCGGTGGCCCGCAGCCGACCGAAGTACTGGGCGAGCAGGTTCAGCGCCACGAAGGCCACCACCAGCACGCTGGAGCCGGCCACCACCGAGCGCGCCGCCGCGCTCTCCCCCGGGTCGACGACGCCGCGCATCATCACCAGGATGCCCAGCGACTGGAAGGTGGCCACGAACAGCAGCGGGATGCGCGCCACCTTGGCCCGCGCCAGCTGCGCCCGGTAGACGGCGGCCAGCGCGGGCAGCAGCCGGGCGGCGGGCGCCAGCGGGGCGGGTCCGTCGTCCACCGCTGCCGCGGTCGGCGGCGCCGAGAGCAGGGTCATCGCCGGGCACCCCCTCGCGGGCAGCGCGGGCCGCGGGCGCCGCTCCGGCCGCCGGGGCCGCTCCGTGCTTGCAGCGTCACTTCGCCAGCCCTCCGTGGCGGCCGCCCAGCTTGAGGTAGGCGTCCTCAAGGCTCGGGGTGGCCAGGGTGAAGTCGTCCAGGGCGGCGAAGGCCGGCCCGGTGGTGACGGCCGCGACCAGTTCGCGGGCCTGCTCGGGGCTGGTCCGCACGGTCCAGCGGCGGCCGGTGCGCTCGGCCCGCTCGGCGAGCGCCGCGACGGCCGGCACGTGCACCGGCGCCTCGGTCCGCCAGACCAGGTCCAGCCGGACGTCGCCGTCCACCAGGGCCTTGAGCCCGCCCGGCGTGTCGCAGGCGATCACCCGGCCCTCGTCCATCACGGCGACCCGGTCCAGCACGGTCTCCGCCTCGATCACGTTGTGGGTGACCAGCAGCACGGTCGTCCGCCGCTCGGCCCGGCGCCGTTCGACGGCGCTCCAGACGGCCCGGCGGGCGATCGGGTCCATGCCGGTGGTCGGCTCGTCCAGGACGAGCAGCGGCCGCTCCCCCACCAGGACGGCGGCGAAGCAGGCGAGCCGGCGCTGGCCGCCGGAGAGCTTGGCGAGCGGCCGGTCGGCGAGCGGTTCGAGGCCGAGCTCGGTGAGCACCTCGCCGGTCTCGGCGCGGGCCGCGGTCCGGCTCAGACCGCGCAGCCGGCCGGTGGTCTCGGCGGCGAGCGCGACGGTCAGCTCGTCCAGCGCGGTGGACTCCTGGCCGAGGTAGCCGAGCAGCCGGGCGGCCCGGTCGGGGTGGCGGACCACGTCGTGGCCGAGGATCTCGATCGCGCCGGAGTCGGGGCGCAGCAGTCCGGTGAGCTGGCGGACCAGGGTGGACTTGCCGGCGCCGTTGGGGCCGAGCAGCCCGAAGATCTCGCCCTGGCGGACGGTCAGGGTGACGCCGTCGTTGGCCCGGATCCCGGTGGCGGCGGCGCCGCGCCCGGAGCGGTAGGTCTTGACCAGGTCGCGCACGGCACAGCACGGCGAGGCCTCCCGGGGTGCCCGCCCGGTGCCCTCGCTCATGCAGTCGCCTCGCGGAACGCGCCCCGCCGAGCGGTTCGCCCGCTGCCCTCGCTCATGCGCCCGCCGCCCCGCTCCGCTCAGTGGTCGCTTCGCGGAACGCGCCCCTTTCGACGGTTCGCCCGTTGCCCTCGCTCACGAACGAAGACTCTACGCGGTGGAGCCCCCGAACCGGACAAGGGGGCCTGAACCCCCGAATCCAGTCACCGGTGGTCAGTCGTCGACGACCAGGTCGCCGCCGGGCACCCTGGCGGCGAGCTCCTTCCAGAAGCCGGCCCGGATCGCGTACCGGTCGTGCTCGTCGATCTGGTCGTCCTTGTGCGCGAGCAGCCCGAAGCGGGCGGCGTAGCGGAGCAGCTCGCCGTCGACCCGGTGCGGGATGCGCGGGTAGTCGGGCCAGAGCACGGTGAGCCGTTCGACGTCGCCGAGCCGCTCGGTCCAGCGGCGGGCGAAGACCTGGCCGACCTCGTGGGCGTCGCCGCCGATGGTGGTGATGTCCTCCTCCCGGTCGGCCCAGCGCTGTTCGGCGGTGGTGAGCTGGGCGAGGGTGGGCAGGGTGTCGCCCGCGGTGACGGCGGGCTCCGGGACGGGCCGGTCGACCCAGCCCCGGTCGGAGGACCAGCGCAGGACGGGACCGCTGCCGTTGGCGGCCGTGACGGGGTGCGGGGCGACGGCGCGCCCGGCGAGGTCCTTCGGGGTGGGGACGACCTTGAGCGCGGCGGCGGGCTGCGGGCGTCCGACCGGGCCGGCGACGGCCGCGACGGCGGCGGGTGCCGGGGAGCCGTTGGCGGGCCGGCCGGCGGCCGCCACGGCGGCGGCGGGCGGGGCGGCGAGGATCTTGGCGATCTCGTGGCGCGGGCCGGGGGCCGGGAAGACGGTGGCGGCCTCGCGCAGGCTGAAGGAGCCCTCGATCCACTCGCGGTCCAGCACCCGGCGCTCGTCGGCCTCGCCGACCAGGTCCTCGGACTGGTTGAAGTCGCCGTCGGCGGCCTGCAGCGCCCAGAGGTGGACGACGACGCCGTGCTCCTTGGCGGACATCATGCCGGGCAGCAGGTCCCCGTCGCCGGTGATCAGCACGACGTCGGCGCAGGCCCGGTTGCGGGCGAGCTCGGACAGCTCCGCGTGCATGGCGGCGTCCACGCCCTTCTGCACCCAGCGGCCCTCGGCCCGGGTGAGCGCGCCGAGCCGGACGGTGACCCGGGGCAGGACCCGCAGCCGGCGGTGCTCGGGCATCGGCCGGCGGTCGGGGGCGGCGTCGAACCAGTAGATGCGCAGCAGCGGCAGGCCGGTCTCGGCCTCGGCTCGCTCGCGCAGGGCGGTGATCAGCGCGGTGTGGTCGACCGTCACCCGGGAGCGGGACGGGTCCCCGGCGAGCAGACTGGCGGCGGCGCCCAGCAGGTATCCGGCGTCCACCAGGACGACACAGCGGTCCATCGCGCACCTCTTTTCGCTCGCCCTCGGGGCCAGGCGCCACCGGTTCGGCGGTACCGGGTGGGCGCGGTCCGCCCGGCGCTCGGGCCCAGGTGGGGTGAGGGAGTACCCCCAGCCGCCCGATCGTTGGGTCACCTTTACCCCTGGTTCGCTTGCCGAACCTCGGCGTTTGTCGCGGTCCGGCAACGGCCGTCCCCGGGAAAACACGGAGCGGGCCCCGTCCGTGGACGGGGCCCGCTCCGGGGGTGGCGGGGTCAGCCCTTGAGCTCGGCGGCGACCAGTTCGGCCAGCTGGACGGCGTTGAGCGCGGCGCCCTTGCGGAGGTTGTCGTTGGAGACGAACAGCGACAGCCCGTGCTCCACCGTCTCGTCGGCGCGGATGCGGCCGACGAAGCTCGGGTCCCGGCCGGCGGCCTGGAGCGGGGTGGGGATGTCGCTGAGCTCGACGCCGGGCGCCGCGCCGAGCAGCTCGGCCGCGCGCTCGGGGCTGATCGGGCGCTCGAAGCGGGCGTTGATCTGCAGCGAGTGGCCGGAGAAGACCGGCACGCGCACGCAGGTGCCGGCCACCTTCAGCTCGGGGATGCCGAGGATCTTGCGGCTCTCGTGGCGGAGCTTCTGCTCCTCGTCGGTCTCGTTGGAGCCGTCCTCGACGATCGAGCCGGCCAGCGGCAGCACGTTGAAGGCGATCGGGCGCTTGTACACCTTGGGCTCGGGGAACTCGACCGCGGAGCCGTCGTGGGCGAGCGCGGAGGCGCCGTCCACCACCTTGGCGGCCTGGTCCTGGAGCTCGGCGACGCCGGCCACGCCGCTGCCGGAGACGGCCTGGTAGGTGGAGACGACCAGCGCGACGAGGCCGGCCTCGTCGTGCAGCGGGCGCAGCACCGGCATGGCCGCCATGGTGGTGCAGTTCGGGTTGGCGATGATGCCCTTGGGGCGGTCGGCGATCGCCTGCGGGTTGACCTCGGAGACGACCAGCGGGACCTCGGGGTCGCGGCGCCAGGCGGAGGAGTTGTCGATCACGACGGCACCGGCGGCGGCGGCCTTGGGGGCGAGGGCCTTGGAGGTGGAGCCGCCGGCCGAGAAGATCACGATGTCCAGGCCGGTGTAGTCGGCCGTGGCCGCGTCCTCGACGGTGACCTCGGTGCCCTGCCAGGGCAGCGTGCGGCCGGCCGAACGGGCCGAGGCGAACAGCCGCAGCTGCTCGACGGGGAATCCTGCGCGCTCCGCCAGGATCTCGCGGACGACGCCGCCGACCTGACCGGTGGCACCGACAATGCCGATCTTCATTGCGACTACTCCTCTTGATGGTGCTGTTCACGGCCGCACTCCGCCCATCATGCCTTGTCACGGGCGCGGGGCGACCTGGTATTCCAAGGCGTGAGAGTCAGTGGTCCAGACCACTGGCCAGTTCCAGCGCGGCCGCGACCTCCGCCGCGCCCGCCGGCAGCAGCGGCAGCCGCACGTCCGGGGTGGGGATCCGGCCCTGGGCGTGCAGCACGCCCTTGACCACGCCGGGGTTGGGTGCGGCGAAGACGGCGTTCGCCAGGGCGGTGAGCCGGTGCCCCAGCGCGCGGGCCCGCGGCACGTCCCCGGCCGCCCAGGCGGCGGCCAGCTCGACGAACCGGGCGGTGGCCAGGTGGGCGGAGGCCAGGATGCCCCCGGCGGCGCCGAGCGCCAGCATCGGCGAGAGGAAGGCGTCCTCCCCGGCCAGCACCGCGAAGCCGGCCGGCCCGGCGGCCAGCAGGTCCACCGCGTCCTGGTCCAGCCCGCCGGTCGCGTACTTGACGCCGGCCACGCCCGGGACGGCGGCCAGCCGGAGCAGCGCGGCGGCGCCGAGCGGCTGCCCGGTGCGGTAGGGGATGTGGTAGACGATCAGCGGCAGCGGGCCGGCGTCGGCGAGCGCGCGGAAGTGCGCGAGCGTCCCGTCCTCGCCCGGCCGCAGGAAGCCGGGGACGGTCACCAGCGCCGCCGCGGCCTGCGGCGCCAGGTCACCGAGCTCGGCCAGCGACCGCGCCACGCTCCGGGTGTCGGCGCCGCCCGCCCCGACCACCAGCTGTGCGCCGAGCTCGGCGCAGACGGCCGCGCAGACCGAGACCACCGCGCGCTTCTCCGCCGCGTCGAGCGCGGCGGGCTCCCCGGTGGTGCCGAGTGCGACCAGCCCGGCCGCCCCCTGCCGCAGGACGGAGCGGGCCAGCCCGTCCAGTGCGTCCAGGGCCACCGAGCCGTCCTCGGCGAACGGGGTGACCAGGGGGACGTAGACGCCCCCGAGTTCCACGGCTGCGGGTTCCACCGCTGCGAGTTCCATGGAGGTGATCCTGCGACCCGCCGATCCCCCAGGTCCAGTTCACATTTCCGAGGCTTCTCGTAAGCTGAGCCGATGCTCGATGTACGACGCCTGCGCCTGCTGCGCGAACTCGCCCATCTCGGCACCATCGCCGCGGTCGCCGAGTCCCTCTCGTTCAGCCCTTCGGCGGTGTCCCAGCAGCTGTCCGTCCTGGAGAAGGAGGCCGGCCTCCCCCTGCTGGAGCGCACCGGCCGACGGGTCGCGCTGACCCCCGCCGGGGCGAACCTGGTCCGGCACGCCGAGGCGGTGCTGGAGCGGCTGGAGCAGGCGGACGCAGAACTCGCCCACGCCCGGCAGGGGTTGGCCGGTCCGCTGCGGATCGGCACCTACCCGTCGGCGGCCCGCGCGGTCATCCCGGCGGTGCTGGCCGAGCTGGCGAGCTGGCACCCGGACCTGGAGCCGATGGTCACCGAGGTGGACCCGGCCGGCGTCGCGGCGGCGCTCCGCGCGGGCGAGCTGGACGTGGCGCTGGTGCACGAGTACGACCTGGTGCCGGCCGATCCGGAGCCGGGCCTGGCGGTGACCCGCCCGGTGTTCACCGAGCCGATGTACCTGGCGGCCCGCGCGGCGGCCACCGTCGCCGAGCAGCGCACGGCGCCGTGGATCATGTCGCCGCCGGGCACGCTCTGCCACACCATGGCCGTCCGGGCCTGCGAGAGCGCCGGCTTCGCGCCCCGGATCCGGCACCAGATCGACGACTTCGCGACGGTGCTCGCCCTGGTGGCGGCCGGTCAGGGGGTGGCGCTGGTACCGCACCTGGGCATCGCGCGCACGCCCCCCGGCGTGGTCCTCACCCGGCTGCCGATGTACCGGCGCACCCGCGCCGCCTTCCGCGCGGGCGCGGGCTCGCACCCGGCGGTCTCGGCCTTCGTCTCGGCCCTGCACACGGCCGTCCCGCCGGGCCTCGGCGGCGGGGCGTAGCCCCCCGCCGCCGAGCAGCCCGAGCAGCCCGGATCAGCCCGCCAGGCAGCTCGGCCCGAGCAGCTGCTTGAGGTCCCCGAACAGCGCCGGGTCGGACTTCACCCGGTGCCGGTCCAGCCGCAGCACGGTCGTACGCCGGTTGCCCTCCAGCCGCAGCCGGACCTCGGTGGTCCCCCGGTGGCTGTTGAGCACCTCGCCGAGCCGGGCGACCAGCGGCGGAGTGATCTTCACACTGGGGATGTTGATGATGATCGGCGCATCCGCGTGCGCGTTGGAGAGGTCCGGGACGGACAGCTCCATGCCCATCAGCCGCGGCACGTCCTCCCGCTTGTCCAGCTTGCCGCGCACGAACACCACGGCGTCCTCGACGAGTTGTGAGGAGACCAGCTGGTAGCTGGCGGGGAAGAACATGCAGTCGATGGAGCCCGCGAGGTCCTCCACGGTGGCGATCGCCCAGGCGTTGCCCTGCTTGGTCATCTTCCGCTGGAGGCCCGAGATGATGCCGCCGATGGTGACGATGGTGCCGTCCGGCCGCTCGGCGAGGTCGGCGACCGCGCAGTCCGCCTTGTCGGCGAGCACGTGCTCGATGCCGTGCAGCGGGTGCGAGGAGACGTACAGGCCGAGCATCTCCCGCTCCTGGGTGAGCAGGAAGGACTTCTCCCACTCCTCCTCGGAGAAGACCACGTCCAGGCCGAAGCTCGGCTCGTCGCTGACCGCGTCGCCGCCGAAGAGGTCGAACTGCCCCTCGGCCTCCTTGCGCTTGACCCCGACGACGTTGTCGATCATCGGCTCGAACTGGGCGGTCAGCCCCTTGCGGGTGTGCCCGAGCGAGTCGAACGCGCCCGCCTTGATCAGGGATTCGACGGTCCGCTTGTTGCAGACCACCGACTCCACCTTGTCCAGGAAGTCCGGGAAGGAGCTGAACTTCCCCTTGCCCTTGCGGGTGCGGATCATCGAGTCCACCACCGGCCCGCCGACGTTGCGGATGGCGGTGAGGCCGAACCGCACCAGCTCGTCACCGTGCGGGGTGAAGTCGGAGTCCGACTCGTTGACGTCCGGCGGCAGCACCTGGATGCCCATCTTGCGGCACTCGTTGAGGTACACCGCGGACTTGTCCTTGTCGTCCTTGACGGACGTGAGCAGGCCGGACATGTACTCGGCCGGGTAGTTGGCCTTGAGGTAGGCCGTCCAGTACGAGACCAGCCCGTACCCGGCGGTGTGCGCCTTGTTGAACGCGTAGCCGGAGAAGGGGACGAGGACGTCCCACACCGCCTGGATCGCCGCGTCCGAGTAGCCGTGCTCGCGGCAGCCGCGCTGGAAGGGGACGAACTCCGCCTCCAGGATCTCCTTCTTCTTCTTGCCCATCGCCCGGCGCAGCAGGTCGGCCTGGCCGAGCGAGTAGCCGGCCAGGATCTGCGCGGCCTTCTGCACCTGCTCCTGGTAGACGATCAGGCCGTAGGTCGGCTTGAGGATCTCCTCCAGGGGCTTCTCCAGCTCCGGGTGGATCGGGGTGATCTCCTGCTGGCCGTTCTTGCGCAGGGCGTAGTTGGTGTGCGAGTTGACGCCCATCGGGCCCGGCCGGTACAGCGCGAGAACGGCGGAGATGTCCTCGAAGTTGTCGGGCTTCATCAGGCGCAGCAGCGAGCGCATCGGCCCGCCGTCGAGCTGGAAGACGCCGAGCGTGTCACCGCGGGCGAGGAGTTCGTAGGTGGGCTTGTCGTCGAGCGGCAGCTTGAGCAGCTCGATCTTCTCGCCCTTGTTCCGCTCGATCGCCTTGACGGCGTCGTCCATGATCGTCAGGTTGCGCAGGCCGAGGAAGTCCATCTTGAGAAGGCCGAGGCCCTCACAGGTGGGGTAGTCGAACTGCGTGATGGTGACGCCGTCGGTGTGCCGGGTCCACACCGGGATGTGGTCGGTCAGCGGTTCGGCGGACATGATGACGCCGGCCGCGTGCACACCGGGCTGGCGGATCAGGCCCTCGATGCCGCGGGCGGTGTCGATCACCTTGCGGACGTCCGGGTCGTTCTCGTAGAGCCCGCGGATCTCGCCGGCCTCGCCGTAGCGCGGGTGCGAGTTGTCGGTGATCCCGGAGAGCGGGATGCCCTTGCCCATGACGTCCGGCGGCATCGCCTTGGTGATCCGGTCGCCCATCGCGTAGGGGTAGCCGAGGACCCGCGAGGAGTCCTTGATGGCGGCCTTCGCCTTGATGGTGCCGTACGTGACGATCATGGCGACCTTGTCGGAGCCCCACTTCTCCGTCACGTACCGGATCACGTCACCGCGCCGGCGCTCGTCGAAGTCGATGTCGACATCAGGCATGGAGATGCGCTCGGGGTTGAGGAAGCGCTCGAAGATCAGGCCGTGCGGGATGGGGTCGAGGTCGGTGATGCCCATCGCGTACGCGACCAGCGAGCCGGCCGCCGAGCCGCGGCCCGGTCCCACCGCGATGCCCTGCTCCTTGGCCCACATGATGAAGTCGGCGACCACGAGGAAGTACGCCGGGAACCCCATCTGGATGATGGTGTCCATCTCGTACTCGGCGAGCTTCTTGTGCTCCTCGTCGTACCCCTCCGGGAAGCGCCACTCCATGCCCTTCCACACCTGGGCCTTGAAGAAGTCCGACTCGGACTCGTAGCCCTCCGGGATCGGGAAGCGCGGCATGAGGTTCTTGAACTCGAACATGCCCGCGGTGTCGACCCGCTGGGCGATCAGCAGCTGGCTGTTGCGGCAGCCCTCCTGCCAGGCGTCCGAGGAGTCCAGCGCGTACATCTCGGCGGCCGACTTGATGTAGTAGCCGGTGCCGTCGAAGCGGAAGCGGTCCGGGTCCGAGAGGTTCTTGCCGGTCTGCACGCAGAGCAGCAGGTCGTGCGCACCGGCGTCGCCCTCGGTGGTGTAGTGCGAGTCGTTGGTGACCACCGGCGGGATGTTCAGCTTCTTGCTGATCTCCAGCAGCCCGTCGCGGACCCGCTTCTCGATGTCCAGGCCGTGGTCCATCAGCTCCAGGAAGTAGTTCTCCTTGCCGAAGATGTCCTGGTAGTCGGCGGCGGACCGGACCGCCTCGTCGAACTGGCCGAGCCGCAGACGGGTCTGCACCTCTCCGGAGGGGCAGCCGGTGGTGGCCATCAGGCCGGCCGCGTGCTCGGAGATGATCTCCTTGTCCATCCGCGGCCACTTCACCAGCCAGCCCTCGGCGTACGAGCGCGAGGTCAGCTTGAAGAGGTTGTGCAGGCCCTGCTTGTTCCGGGCCCAGATGGTCTTGTGGGTGTAGGCGCCGGACGCCGAGACGTCGTCCCGCTTCTGGTGCGGCTGGCCCCAGAGGATGCGCTTGGTGTTGGAGCGCGAGTCCGGCGCGACGTACGCCTCGATGCCGATCACCGGGGTGATGCCGGCGGCGGTGGCCTGCTTGTGGAACTCGGCCGCGCCGTACATGTTGCCGTGGTCGGTCATCGCGACATGGGTCTGGCCCAGCCGTTCGACCTCCTTGAACAACTGCTTCAGCCGGGCGGCACCGTCCAGCATCGAGTACTCGGTGTGGACGTGCAGATGCGCGTACGGCTGGTCGCTCAAGGCGGGGCCTCCGGAGGCTCGTGCTGTCTGGTTGGCCGGCGAACGCGCAGGTCACGATGGTGCCTGGAAACAGCGGAGGCCCGAGCCACTGCCAGGGCCCGGACCAGCTCTCACACGTTCACGCTCCTACTCTAGCCTCCAGTCACGACCGTCCCCCCGCACCCACTCGCCGCAAGGAACCCGACACCATGCCCCACCAGCAGCCCACCGCCGAGCAGCGCGCCGAGACCGTCCTGGGCGTCTTCGACTCGGCCTTCGGCGACCTGCTCGCCAAGGACCCGGCGGCCTTCCGGGTCAAGTTCCGCAAGATGGCGGCCTCCGCCTTCGCCTTCTACCGGGGCACCGCCGCGCTGTACTACGCCGACCTCGCCGACGGCCCGTTCGCCGGCTACGGCAGCACCTTCCTGGACGAGCGCACCAGCCGGGTGTGGATCCACGGCGACCTGCACGCCGAGAACTTCGGCACCTACCTGAACGCCGAGGGCCGGCTGGTCTTCAACGTCAACGACTTCGACGAGGCCTACGTCGGCGCCTTCACCTGGGACGTCCAGCGGCTCGCCGCCTCGCTGGCGCTGATCGGCTACGCCAAGGCGCTCTCCGACGAGACGATCACCCGGCTGGTGACCTCCTTCGCCACCGCCTACCGCACCCGGATCGCCGCCCACGTCTCCTCCGGCGACGCCACCCCGTTCACCCTGGACACCGCGACCGGCCCGATCCTGGACACCCTGCGCCGGGCCCGGCTGCAGACCCGCGTCTCGCTGCTGGAGTCCGAGACCGTCGTCGACGGCTACGACCGCCGCTTCCGCACCGGCGGCGGCGCCATCGAGCTGGACGAGCCCACCCGGGCCGAGGTGCTGTCCGCCTTCGAGGCCTACCTGGCCACCCTGCCGCCCGCCTCCCGGGCCCGCCCGGAGTCGCTGAAGGTCAAGGACGTCGTCGGCCGCCGGGGCATCGGGATCGGCAGCGCCGGCCTGCCCTCCTACAACCTGTTGCTGGAAGGCCACACCGACGCCCTGGAGAACGACGTGGTCATCTACATGAAGCAGGGCCAGACGCCCGCCGTCGCCCGGCACGTCACCGACCCGGCCATCGCCGGCTACTTCGAGCACGAGGGCCACCGCACGGTGATCTCCCAGCGCGCCCTGCAGGACCACAGCGACCCGTGGCTCGGCCACACCACCCTGCACGGCCGCGGCCAGCTGGTCGCCGAGGTCTCCCCGTACGCGGCCGACCTCGACTGGACGGACCTCAACGAGCTGCCCGAGCTGCTCGCCGTCACCGACTACCTCGGCCGCGCCACCGCCACCATGCACGCCGCCGCCGACGAGTCCTCCAGCGGCCACACCCTGGTGCCGTTCTCCACCGAGCACGCCATCGACGCCGCCATCGCCCGCGACGAGGCCGGCTTCACCGCCATGCTGGTCGACTTCGCCCACGCGTACGGCGCCCGGGCCCGCCAGGACCACCAGCTCTTCGTGGACCTCTACCGCAACGGCCGCATCCCCGGCCTGTAGGCGTCAGCCTGTCAGGGCCGCCAGCCGCTCCCCGGCGGCGGCCCTGACCCCGGGCTCCTCCATCGGGTCGTCGCGGAGGTATCCGAGCCGCTCGCGGACCTCCGGCCCGTCCGGCGCGTGCGCGATCCCCAGCAGCCGGGCCTCCGCCTCGCAGTCCCAGAGGCACTCCGTGTGGACCGACTCCAGCCCCGCCGGCTCGATCGCCGCCAGCGCCTCCAGGTAGGAGGCCCGCTCGTACGAGTGCGGCGTCCACAGCCAGAACCGCCGCAGCAGCGACACCGCGTCGCGGGCGTCCGGCCCGAGCCGCCGCAGCCCCTCGGCCGTCCGCTTCGGCCCGCACCACCGCCGCGCAGCCCAGTCCCGCTCCAGCTGGGCTACCAGGACCGGGACGTCCTCGGCCTCCCCGTGATCCGCCGGCAGCTCCACCAGTGCGGCGTTGTGGACCTCCGCCTGCTCCCGACTGGTCTCCTCCAGCGCCGCGACCGAGCGCTTCCCCTCCCGCGCGCACGCCCGCAGCGCATCCCCGGCCTCGCCCGGCCCGTCCAGGGCCAGCAGCTCAAGCACCCCGGTGGCCCGCTCGCGCACACCCTCGCCCCTGGCCAACATCTTCACCACCGGCCCGAGCGGCGCAGCCGAATCCCTGACCAGCCGGGCCAGGTACAGCGCCCGCTGGTCGACCGAGTCCCACCGCCAGTCCCACCGGATGCACCCGTACACCAACTCGGCGGCCGCCGCCGGGTCCTCCGCCGCCATCCGCGCGCCCAGCCCCCGCCCGCGCTGCAACAGCCCGGGAAGGGTGTGCGCCGGCGCGTGCTCGTATCTCCGCTCTGCCACGCCGACATCCTCCCCCACCCCGCCATCGAGGACGGTTTCCGGCCTACATCCCCGTTAGCGTCGGTCTTCCCCAGCGCCCGAATCGGAGAGCCCCATGACCCTCACCTGGCCCCAGGTCTGCGCCCGCCGTCTCGCCCGGCACGGACTCGCCGCACCCCTGCCGGGCGGACCGGCCGCCGTCGCCGGGGCGGCCTGCGGGGCGCACGCACAGGTGATGTCCGCCGCCGAGCTGTCGATCGGTCTGCGGATGGCAGGCGGCACCCGGGCGGACGTCCGGCGGGCGCTGTGGGAGGAGCACAGCCTGGTGAAGACCTTCGGTCCGCGCGGCACCGTCCATCTGCTGCCCACGGCCGACCTCCCCCTGTGGACGGGCGCCCTCGCCGCCGTCCCCTGCACCCGCGGCGCGGTACCGGAGAAGATGCGGATGACCGACGAGCAGACCGAGCTGGTCGTCACCGCCATCGCCGAAGCCCTCGCCGACGCCGAGCTCACCGCGGACGAGTTGAGCGAGGCCGTCATCGCCGCCACCGGCCCGTGGGCGGGCGACCTGGTGATGCCGGCCTTCCAGGGCTTCTGGCCGCGCTGGCGCCAGGCCCTGCCCCTGGCGGCCGCCCGTGGAGCGCTCTGCTTCGGCCCGGATCGCGGCCGCAAGACCACCTACACCAACCCGCACCGCATGCTCCCCGGCTTCACCCCCGCCGAGCCGCAGGCCGCCCTCAGCTGGCTGCTCCGCAGCTACCTGTACGCCTACGGCCCGGCCACCCCCGAACACTTCGCCCGCTGGCTGGCCGCCCCGACCCGCTGGGTGGAGCAGCTCTTCACCGATGACCTGGTGCCCGTCCGACTCGAAGGCACCACCGCCTGGCTGTCCGCCGGCGACACCGACTTCCCGCCCGCCGAGCCGACCGGCCTCCGCCTTCTCCCCTACTTCGACGCCTACACCGTCGGCTGCCACCCCCGCGAGCTGGTGTTTCCCGGCCCCGCCGCCACCCGCGCCCTCAACCGCGGCCAGGCCGGCAACTACCCCGTGCTGCTGATCGACGGCACCGTCGCCGGTGTCTGGCACCAACGCCGCACCGGCCGCCGCCTCCACCTCACCGTCGAGCCGCTGGCCGAGCTCACCGCACAACACCTGGCCGACCTCGACGCCCAGGCCGCCCGAATCGGCGAAGTCCTGGAGGCCACCCCCGAGTTGACCATCGGCCCAGTCAGCACCGGCCCCCACGCCTGACCAGCGACTTCCCACGCCACTCCTCGCCGATCCGCGCATACCGCGCCGGGGTCGGCCACAGGAGTTCGCCGCCGGCCGCCGCAGATCGCAGGCGGACTCCCTGCTTCATCACCCGCCCTACCGGGTCCAAGGGCTGGTGGGAGGAGTATCGCGGCACCCTCCCCGACGGTTTCCTTGAGAACGCGGAATTGGAGAAGACCTCCCACGCGCTTATGGTGTGGCTGCTCACCCACATGCCCGGCACCTGCCAGACGCTCAGCTACGCCCCGGCGGTCTTCGGACGAGTCCTCCCTCCGCTCCCTCGACACGAGCTGGAGGCCCGCACTGCGTTCAGAATGCAGCGCAAGGCCGACCTTCGCCGGAATCCGAAGCCGATGACCTTCTTCATCTACGAGTCAGTGCTCTGGACGCGGTTCGGCGGTACCCAGATCCTCAAGGAACAGCTCTCTTCCCTCCTCGAAGACTCCGAGCTGCCCTGGATGACCATCCGCGTCGTGCCGTTCGAGGTCGAGACGTTCCCCGGGGCCGCCGAGAACCTCGGCTATGCGTTCGGCGCGGTCCCCGAGCTCGACACCGTCGAGCGGGAGTCCTCCCAAGGCCCCGAATATCTCGATGCCGTCAGCGAGCTGACCAGCTACCGGCACGTCTTCGAACGCACCGAAGCATCGGCGCTGAGTGAAGCCGACTCGCGCGACATGATCCGCAGGGTTGCAGGGAACCTATGAAAGGCCCGACATGACCGACACCGAGTGGCAGAAGTCTTCCTACAGCGGCAACGTCGAGAACTGCGTGGAGGTCCGCGCGGTCGACAGCCACGTGGAACTCCGCGAATCCGACGAAGGCCAAATCATCATCCGCACCACCCCCGCCGCCTTCGCCGCCCTCCTCTACTCCATCAAGGCCGGCGAACACGACCACCACGTGTGATCCACCGGCGCAGGAAGTCGGCCCGCCCGACTTCCTGCGCCCCCTCCTCGCCGGTCCGCGCGTACCGCCCTCACTCCTCGCCTCCCCGCCCGGCCGCCTCGGACTGTGCGAGCACGCGGCGGAGCCAGCGCAGGCGGGCGTCGCGGGCGTCGCGGGTGAGGGCCGCGTCGGGGGCGAGGCTGTCGAAGCCGTGGAACGCACCGGGCCAGACGTGTAGTTCGGCCTGTCCGCCGGCCTGCCAGATCGCGTTGGCGTAGGCCACGTCCTCGTCCCGGAAGGTCTCGGCCGACCCGACCTCGATGTAGGCCGGGGGCAGGCCGGACAGGTCGGTGGCACGGGCGGGGGCCGCGTAGGGCGACAGGTCCGCCGCGCCCACCCGGTCGCCCAGCAGGGCCTGCCAGCCGGTGGCGTTGGCGGTCCGGTCCCAGGTGCCGACGCCGGCCATCTGGTGGCTGGAGAAGGTGTCGTTGCGGTCGTCGAGCATCGGGCACAGCAGCAGCTGCCCGATCGGCCTGGGGCCGCCCCGGTCGCGGGCGAGCAGGGCGAGCGCCGCGGCGAGTCCGGCGCCGGCGCTCTTCCCCCCGACGATGATCCGGTCCGCGTCGATGCCCAGTGCCCGCGCGTTCCCGGCCGCCCAGACGAGTCCGGCGTAGCAGTCCTCCAGCGGCCCGGGGTACCGGGCCTGCGGTGCCAGCCGGTACTCGACCGAGATGACGGCCAGCTCCAGGGCGCAGGCCCACTCCCGGAGCACCTGCGGGAGGACGGACCACGCGTTGCCCATGACCATTCCGCCGCCGTGCAGGTAGTACAGCAGCGGAAGCGGCCGACTCACCCCGGCGGGCCGCGCGCTCACGAGCGTGACCTCGGGCCCGCCCGCCGCGCCCGGCACCCGCAGCTCCTCGACGTCGAAGCGGCCGTCGGCCCGGAGCTCGCTGACGGTCGGCCGGGGCCGGGTCGCGGTGTCCCTCCGCTGCCAGGCCGCGAGGTTCTCCGGGGTGAGCGGGCCGGGCGACTCCCCCACCCTGGCCGAGAACGCCTCCAACGCCGCCAGCGCAACGGCCAGTTCAGGGTCGAAGGGAGGCGCTTTCCGTGCCGCCGGTACGCGCCCGGGCTCCGGCGGCACGCCCTCGGGGCTCATGACGGGCCGTCCGACCGGGCGGGGGAGCACCAACGGGTTCTCAGCACGTCCACGCCGGTGCGGAACGCTTGCACGAGGTCCATACGGCGTAGTCAACCAGTCGTCGACGGGCCCTGAAGGGCGAAGCCGGCGGAAGCCCTTCGGCGCCGGACTGCGGCCCGGCCGGCGCAGGAAGTCGGCCCGTCCGACTTCCTGCGCGGCCCCGCCCCGCCCGCCCTGCTCAGCCCGCCTGCTCGTCCAGCTCCGCCAGGAAGTCCAGCGCCACCGCCCAGGTCTGCTCCGCCGCCTCGGCGTCGTAGTCCGGCAGGTCCGGGTCGGTGAAGACGTGGCCCGCGCCCCGGTAACGGTGCACCTCCACGTCGGCACCGGCCTTGCGCATGCCCAGGTACCAGGCGTTCAGCCAGTCCTCGGGCTCGAACGGGTCGGGCTCGGCGATGTGCAGCTGGACGGGGATCGAGGTGGCCGCGTCCTCGCGGATGTCCGAGGTGCCGTGCAGGAGCAGCAGGCCGAGCGCCTTCTCGTCGGCCAGCGCGAGGTTCTGGGCGAGCGAGCCGCCGAGCGAGAAGCCCGCGTAGACGAGCGCGGCGTCCGACCCCAGCAGCGGCGCGGCGGCGGTGACGGCGCGGCGGAGCAGCTCGTCGCTGCCGAGCTCCTCCTTGTACGCCATGCCCTCCTCGACGTCGTCGAAGGTCCTGCCGTCGAACAGGTCGGGGGTGTGCACGGTGTGTCCGGCGGCCCGCAGCCGGTCGGCGGCGGCGTGGACGGCCGGACGCAGCCCGTAGACGGAGTGGAGGAGCAGGATCTGGGCCACGGTCGGACTTCCTTGCAGCGGTGGTCGGGGGCGTCCCCATCATCGCTCATGACCGCCGGGTGACCTCGCGCACCCGCACCGGTGGCGGGACGTCACACGCCGGTGAATCAGCGATAAACAGTCAGTTCAACATATGGAACGCATCATTACCGCCCGGTAGCCTGTCCGCCGTGACTGACCTTGTCGATGACATGACCGCTGCCCGCCCGCACCGCCGCCAGGTGCTGAAGGCCACCGCCCTCGTGGCCGGCGCCGCCGCCCTTCCGCTCGCCCTCGGCACCACCGCCGAGGCCGCGACCGCCCCGCAGTTCCTCCACGGCATCGCCTCCGGCGACCCGCTGCCCGACGGCATCCTGCTCTGGACCAGGGTCACCCCGACTCCCGAGGCCGTCCCCGGCTCCGCCACCGGGCCGGACACCGACGTCCGCTGGGAGCTGGCCACCGACAAGGCCTTCACCCGGATCGCGGCGAGCGGCACGGTGACCGCCTCCGCCGCCGCCGACCACACCGTCAAGGCCGACGTCCGCGGCCTGGCCCCGGACACCGCCTACTGGTACCGCTTCACCGCCGGCGGCACCGTCTCCCCCGTCGGCCGCACCCACACCACCCCGGCCACCAACGCCGCCCTCGACCGCCTCCGCTTCGGCGTGGCGTCCTGCGCCAACTGGGAGGCCGGCTACTTCTCCGCCTACCGCCACCTCGCGGCCCGCGGCGACCTCGACGCCTTCCTCTTCCTCGGCGACTACATCTACGAGTACAAGACCGGCGAGTTCTGCGCCCGCGGCACGGTCGTCCGCCCGCACGCCCCGACCCACGAGATCACCACCCTCGCCGACTACCGCACCCGGCACGGCCGCTACAAGACCGACCAGGACCTTCAGGGGCTGCACGCGCAGATCCCGACCATCGCCATCTGGGACGACCACGAGTTCGCCAACGACGCCTGGTCCGGCGGCGCCGAGAACCACACCCCCGGCACCGAGGGCGACTGGTCGGAGCGGATGGCCGCCGCCAAGCAGGCCTACTTCGAGTGGATGCCGGTCCGCCCGTCGATCGCCGGCACCACCTACCGCCGCCTGCGCTACGGCAAGCTCGCCGACCTGCACCTGATGGACCAGCGCTCGTTCCGCTCGCAGCAGGTCAAGGTCGGCAACGGCGACGTCGACTCGGCCGACCGCACGATCACCGGCCGGGCCCAGATGGACTGGCTGAAGTCCGGGCTGTCGGCCTCCGACACCACCTGGCGGCTGATCGGCAACGAGGTGATGATCTCCCCGGTCGCCTTCTTCTCGCTGCCCGACTACATCCTTCGCCCGCTGGCCAAGCTGCTCGGCCTGCCCGGCGAGGGCCTGGCGGTCAACACCGACCAGTGGGACGGCTACACCCACGACCGCCGCGAGCTGCTCGGCCACCTGAAGTCGAACGGCATCAACAACACCGTCTTCCTGACCGGTGACATCCACTCCGCCTGGGCGTCGGACGTCCCGAACGAGGCCGCCACCTACCCGCTCTCGGGCAGCGCCGCCACCGAGTTCGTGGTCACCTCGGTCACCTCGGACAACATCGACGACATCCTCAAGGTCGCGCCGCAGACCGTCTCGCTGGCGGCCGCCGCCGCGATCAAGGCCGCCAACCCGCACATCAAGTGGGTGGACCTGGACTCGCACGGCTACGGCGTCCTGGACATCACCCCGGGCCAGACCCAGATGGACTACTACGTCCTGTCCGACCGGACCCGCAAGGACGCCACCACCAAGTGGACGCGCTCCTACCGCACCCGCACCGGCACCCAGCAGATCGAGCGGGTCTACTCGCCGGTCAAGTGACCGCCGTCCTGAGGGGTGCCGCCGCCACCGGCGCCCCTCAGGACACCGTGTTCAGGGCACCACCCTCAGGACACCACGTCCTTGCGGGCGAAGCCCCGGAACGCCAGCGCCAGCAGCACCGCCGCGTAGGACAGCGACAGCGAGACCCCCTGCACCATGCCGCCCCACTCCAGCTGCGGCTGCAGGGCGTCCGCCCAGGCGTACTGCCAGTGCGCGGGCAGCCACTCCCGCAGGTCGCCGAGCGCGGTCACGGCGTCCAGCACCCCGGTGACGATCGAGGCGAACACCGCCCCGCCCACCGCGCCGAGCGGCGCGTCGGTGGCGGTGGAGAGCCAGAACGCCAGCGCGGCGATCACGATCTCGGCCAGGAACACGAAGGCCACCGCGATCGCCAGCCGCGGCAGCGCCTCCCCCGCCGACAGGCTCGCCCCGGCGGGCAGCCTGAGGTCCCCCCAGCCGTACGCGGCGGTGCCGACCAGCAGCCCGATCGCCGGCAGCAGCACCACGGCCGCCGCCGAGAACGCCAGCCCCACCGCGAACTTGCGGGCCAGCAGCCGGGCCCGCGGCACCGGCGCGGCCAGCAGGTAGCGCAGCGAGGACCAGCCCGCCTCCGAGGCCACGGTGTCCCCGCAGAACAGCGCGACCGGGATCACCAACAGGAAGCCGGTACCCATGAACAGCATGGTGGTCGCGAAGTTCGGCCCGGAGGCGGTGGCCAGCTCGATGAAGGTGGTCCGGTCGGCCCGGCTCGGCGTGCCGCCGATCTGGAACGCCGCCAGGATGACGAACGGCATCGCCGCCAGCACCCCGCCGATCACCATGGTGCGCCGGCGCCGCAGCTGGCGCATGGCCTCGATCCGCAGCGGGAGCGTGCGGCCCGCCCGGTACCCGGGCGCGTGGTCCGGCGAAGCGGCCGTCGTCATGCGGCACCTCCGATCAGCGACAGGAACGCGTCCTCCAGCCGGCGGTGCGGACCGGCCCGCTCCACCGGCACCCCCAGCCGGACCAGTTCGGCCAGCAGCTCACTGGCCGCCATGCCGTCCAGCCGGACGAGCAGCCCGCCCTCGACCGCGTCCACCGAGCCGACGCCCGCCAGCTCGCCCGCCTTGTCGGCGGCCACCGCCAGCTCCTGCGGCCCGTACGAGGCGGGTGTGCCGACCAGCAGCAGCTCGCCGCCGCCCACGATCTCGGCGACCGCGCCGGTGGTGACCAGCCGGCCGTGGTCCATCACCACCAGGTCGGTGCAGCTCTGCTCCACCTCCGACAGCAGGTGGCTGGAGACGATCACGGTCCGGCCGGCGGCCGCGTAGCGGATCATCACCTCGCGCATCTCGCGGATCTGCGGCGGGTCCAGCCCGTTGGTCGGCTCGTCCAGGATCAGCAGGTCCGGCAGGCCGAGCATGGCCTGGGCGATCGCCAGCCGCTGGCGCATGCCCTGCGAGTAGGTGCGCACCGCCCGGTCCAGCGCCTCGCCGAGGTCGGCGATGGCCAGCGCCTCGTCGAGGTGCGCGTCCTCGGCCGGGCGGCCGGTGGCCTGCCAGTACAGCCGCAGGTTGGCCCGGCCGCTGAGGTGCGGCAGGAAGCCCGCGCCCTCGACGAAGGCGCCGACCCGGGAGAGCACCGGCGCACCCGGGCGCACCGCGTGCCCGAAGATCCTGATCTCGCCCTCGTCCGGCCTGATCAGGCCCATCAGCATCCGCAGAGTGGTGGTCTTGCCCGCGCCGTTCGGGCCGAGCAGGCCGAGCACCTGGCCCTGCTCCACCCGGAAGCCCAGCTCCCGGACGGCGTACCGGTCGGCGGCGCCCTTGTAGCGCTTGCTGAGGCCGGTGATCTGCAGCGGGACGCCGGCCAGCGCCGGGTCGAACGCGGGCCCGCGCCGCCGGCCCCGCCGCCGCAGCCGGGGTACCAGCAGCAGCGCCGCCGCCACCGCGGCCGCCACCAGCGGCAGCAGCCAGGTCCGGGCGGGCAGCGGCGCGGCCTCGGTGACCAGCGCGTCCACGGTCGGCACGGTGAGCGCCCCGGCCACGGCGGCCCGATACGCGGCCGGCTCGGCGGGCGAGGCGTAGGCCAGGTCGGTGCTGGCCAGGACCAGGCGCAGCCGGTGCCCGGCGGCGAAGGTGTGGTCGACGGCGGGCAGGGCGACGGTGACGGTGCGTCCGCCGGGGGCGTCGGCGCCGGTCACCCGCAGCGGGGCGACCAGCTGCTGCGGCAGGGTCTGCTTGCCGTCCGGCCCGACGTCGTACAGCTTGGCGAACAGCACCGCGTCCGGCCGGTCGGCCTGGACCTTCACCGCGACCGTCGGCTGCCCGGTCAGGTGCAGCGCGGTGTCCAGCGCCGCCGAGTCGAAGGTGGCGTGCTGCCCGGGGAAGTCCAGCGAGATCCCGGCCCCCAGGGCGGCGGCCTGGCTGAGCGCGCCGATGCCGGGCAGCGTGGAGATGTTCGGCGGGGCGCCGCCGGGCGGGTTGGCGAAGGTCTGCTCGGGGCCGGTCAGCGCCACCGTGCGCGAACCGGTGCCGCCGAGGCCGGGGTAGGCGTCGGCGGTGGCGCCGCGCAGCACGGCCTGGAAGCCGGTGGAGTCGACGCCGCCGGTGCGGGTGACCCGGAAGGCCGGGCCCGTGTCGTCGCCCCCGCCCCGGGCGTCGGGGTTCTTCAGGTAGCGGTCGAACCAGGCTCCGACCCGGTCGTCCACCCGCTCGCTGGTGTCGGTGCCGCCGTCGTGGCCGCCCGCGAACCAGTCGACGGCCACCGGTGCGCCGTTGGCGGCGACGGCCCGGGCGATCGCGTCGCCCTGGTCGAGCGGGAACAGCGAGTCCTGCTGGCCCTGGACGACCAGGGTGGGCGCCTTCAGCCGGTCGGCCACCGAGGCCGGGCTGGAGCGGTCCAGCAGGGCGACGGCCTCCGCGTCGGCGTGCCCGGTGGTGGCGACCCGGTCGTACATCCGGCACAGCGTGTCCAGGAACCGCCCGCAGCCCACCGGACCGTCCGGGGCCGGCTGCGGCTGGGTGCCGCCGCGCGGCGCACCGCCCGAGGGCCCGAGGTCGCCCGCCGCACCGGTGGTGAAGAAGATGCCGGCCCAGAGCTTCTTGAACACCCCGTCCACGGCCGCCGAGCCCTGCACGCCCTGCGGGAACAGCGCGTCGGCCAGGTTCCACCAGGTGATCTGGGAGGCGACCGCGTCGATCCGCCGGTCGTAGGCGGAGCCGAGCAGCGCCACCGCGCCGCCGTACGAGGCGCCGGTGATACCCACCCTGGGGTCGCCGGCGGCGTCCAGGCGCACCTCGGGCCGCTGGGCGAGCCAGTCGACCAGGTGCCGGACGTCCTCCACCTCGCGGTCGGGCGCGTTGAGTCCGATCTTTCCGCCGGAGCGGCCGAAGCCGCGCGCCGACCAGGTCAGGACGGCGTAGCCCTGCCGGGCGAGCTGCTCGGCCCGCTCCCGCTCGCCCTCCTTGGAGCCGCCGAAGCCGTGGGCGAGCAGGATCGCCGGGCGCGGACCCGTACCGGTGGTGAAGAAGGAGGTGTCCAGCTGGACCTGCTGGTCGCTGCCGGGGGTCTCGGGCATGGCGAGGAAGCGATCCTCCTGGCGGACCGCCGACTCCCCGCCGGCCGCCACGGCCGCCGCCGTCCCCACCCCGGCCACCACCACCAGGGCCACCGCACCGGCCAGCAGTCTCCGTCCGGCCGCCGTCCCGCGGCCGCGCCACCGGCGCCACGCCCCACCGAGCTCCATGGTCGGTGATCGTATCCGCCGGGCCGGTAGGCGTCCGATAAAGGCCGCCGGACGACACCGCCCGGCTGCGCTTCGACGTCCGCGAACGGCTGATCGCCCACCTGCGCGACGAGCACCCCGGCTCCCTCCCCCGCCCACGGACGGGAGAGGGCCCGAACACGCCCTAGAGGACCCGGGTCATCGTCCGGTGCGGGATCCCCGCGTCCTGGTAGACCGGCCCCTCGGCGGCGTAGCCGAGCCGCTCGTAGAAGCCCAGCGCCTGGACCTGGGCGTGCAGCTCGACCTCACGCGCGCCCCGCGCGCGTCCGGCCGCCTCCACCGCCCGCACCAGCTCGGCGCCCAGTCCGGTACCGCGCGCCGCCTTCACCACCGCGAGCCGGCCGAGCAGCACCCGGCCCCCGGTCCCGCCGGTGATCTTGAGCGCCTGCTCCCCGTGGATCAGCCGGGCGGTGCCGAGCGGCTCCCCCTGCGGACCGACCGCGAGCAGGTGCTCGGAGGTGGCGTCGAGGTCGTCCCACTCCTCGTCCTCGGGGATCTCCTGCTCGACGATGAACACCGCGCGCCGCACGGCGTGCACCAGGGCCAGATCGTCCTCGCCCCCGGCCACCCGGATCCGCGCCGCGGAAGCACTCACGGCCGTACCCCTCAGCTCTCGGAGGAGATGATGTCCAGCGCCTTGCGCAGGTCCGCCGGGTACTCGCTGGAGAACTGCACCCACTCGCCGTCGGCCGGGTGCTCGAAGGCCAGCGAGACGGCGTGCAGCCACTGCCGGCTCAGTCCGAGCCGCTTGGACAGCGTCGGGTCGGCGCCGTAGGTGAGGTCGCCGACGCAGGGGTGGCGCAGCGCGGACATGTGCACCCGGATCTGGTGGGTGCGGCCGGTCTCCAGCTTGATGTCCAGCAGCGAGGCGGCCCGGTAGGCCTCGATCAGGTCGTAGTGGGTGACGGAGGCCTTGCCGTCCTTGGTGACGGCCCACTTCCAGTCGGAGCTGGGGTGGCGGCCGATCGGCGCGTCCACGGTGCCGCTCATCGGGTCGGGGTGGCCCTGGACGAGGGTGTGGTACTTCTTCTCGGTCACCCGGTCGTGGAACTGCCGCTTGAGGTCGGTGTAGGCGCGCTCGGACTTGGCGACCACCATCAGACCGGAGGTGCCGACGTCCAGGCGGTGCACGACGCCCTGGCGCTCGGCGGCGCCCGAGGTGGAGATCCGGTAGCCGGCCGCGGCCAGGCCGCCGATCACGGTCGGGCCGGTCCAGCCGGGGCTCGGGTGCGCGGCGACGCCGACCGGCTTGTCGACGAGCACGATGTCCTCGTCGTCGTGGACGATGCGCATGCCCTCGACGTGCTCGGCGACGATCTGCACGGGCGCGGCGGGGGCGGGGATCTCGACCTCCAGCCAGGAACCGGCCGTCACCCGGTCCGACTTGCCGGCCACGGTGCCGTCGAGCGTCACCTTGCCGTCGGCGGCCAGCTCCGCGGCCTTGGTCCGGGAGAAGCCGAACATCCGGGCGAGGGCGGCGTCGAGACGCTCGCCCTCAAGGCCGTCGGGAACGGGGAGGCTGCGGATCTGCGCTGCGGTACTCACCCGTACGAGTATGCCGGACTGCGGAGCCCGCCCCCGACGCCCGGCAGCGGCCGCCCCTCGTGACCGCCGCTACTCGCCCTTGGCCGGCTGGTGGACGGTCCCGTCCGGGTTGCTGCCGCGGAAGGAGAGCAGCACCACGAGGATGCCGCCGCAGACGATCGCCGAGTCGGCCAGGTTGAAGACGGCGAAGTGCTGGACGGAGATGAAGTCCACCACGTGGCCCCGGAAGACGCCCGGGGTGCGGAACAGCCGGTCGGTGAGGTTGCCGAGCGCGCCGCCGAGCAGCAGGCCGAGCGCGATCGCCCAGGGCAGGCTGTACAGCTTGCGGGCGATCCGCCAGATCACCACGATGACGGCCGACGCGATCATCGTGAACACCACGGTCAGCGCCTGGCCCATCCCGAAGGCCGCGCCGGAGTTGCGGATCACCTGGAAGGTCATCACATCGCCGATGACCTTGATCGGCGCGTGGTTCTCCAGCCGTGCCACCACCAGCAGCTTGCTGCCGAGGTCGATCAGGTAGGCGAGCAGGGCGACGACCAGCAGCACGCCGATCCGGCGGCGGCCCTTCGGCGCGGCCTCCTCGATCGCGGCGACCGCCTCATCGGGCTCGGCCACGGCCTCCTCCACAACCTCGGCGGGGGTCGGGACGGACTCGTCCCGCGTCTGAGGGGAACCTTGCGTACTGATGATCCGCTCCGCTGCCGATGGGGGTCCCCCCGGTCGAAGGGTGGGGGAGTGTGGGCCGACGATCGTCGATCGCGACGCGTCGGGCGACGTTACGGGGTCGAGCGTACGGCAAGCCCGACCCCCCGCGTCGCCCCGGTCAGCGGCGTTCCTGCTTGGCCTTGCACTGGACGCAGAGCGTCGCCCGGGGGAAGGCCTGCATCCGCGCCTTGCCGATGGCCTGGCCGCAGGATTCGCAGGTGCCGAAGCCGACGCCCTCCAGCCGGGCCAGCGCGCGCTCGGTCTGGGCGAGGCTGTCCCGGGCGTTGTTTCCCAGCGCCAGCTCGCTCTCCCGCGAGATGTTCTTCGTACCGGCGTCCACCTGGTCGTCGCCGGCTCCGTCGTTGGAGTCGCGCATCAGTCCGGAGATGGCCGCCTCGGAGGCGTCGATCTCGTTCTGCAGCCGGTCCAGCTCGCTGATCAGCTCGGCGTGCAGCTCGTGCACCTCCTCGGAGGTCCACGGGTCCTCGCCCGCGCGGACCGGCAGCTCGGCCGGGTCCACCGACTCGGCCCCGCCGCGGGCCCCGGTCGCGACCGGTGTCCGGACCCGGCTCGCCGCGACGCGGGCGGTGTCGGTGCTGGTCTTGTGCCGTGCGGTAGTGGTCACGGTCCCCTCCCCTGGATCGCCTGCCACGGCCTTGCGTGCCCGCTTGGTGGCGGTGCCCGCGCCGGTTGCCTTCTCAGCCATGGCTTCGACCCCATCTACGAACGAATCGAGCCGCCGGTTCCCGGCGGCTTCCAGTGCCGGAACGATAATCCCCATCAAAACCGGTCACAACCTGACATACCGGCGCCTCACAATGATCCCACCCAGGCAGCCGTCACAGCCGCCCCGCCCCGCGCGCTGACCAGACTTGTGCCCAGAACACCCCCGCCTAACCGCGCCCCTGCGCGCCGGGCAAACCGACTTGCCGCGGCCGATACACTGGGCCTGCAAGGCGCAGATGGGACGAGTACCGACGCACGCAGCCAGCAGAGACCCGGGGACGGTGTGAGCCCGGGGGCGTGCGCGGCGGGAAGATCACCCCGGAGCCGCCGGAAGAACGGCCACCGGCCTACTAGACCCGGCAGCAAGCCCAAACAAGAGGGCCGCGAGCAGTACTGCGGCCAAGGAGGGTGGTACCGCGGGGCGGCATGCCGTCTCGTCCCTCCGTCGGATCCCGTCCACATCCGCCGGAGGTATGACAACCGCGATGACCACCTACAACTCCGTCCCCGCCCAGGTCGATCTGCCCGTGCTGGAGCACCAGATCCTCTCCTTCTGGCAGGACAACAAGGTCTTCCAGCGCAGCCTGGAGCAGTCCGAGGGCCGCCCCGAGTGGGTCTTCTACGAGGGTCCGCCGACCGCCAACGGCATGCCCGGCGCCCACCACATCGAGGCCCGCGTCTTCAAGGACGTCTTCCCGCGCTACCGGACCATGAAGGGCTACCACGTCGCCCGCAAGGCCGGCTGGGACTGCCACGGCCTCCCGGTCGAGCTGGCCGTCGAGAAGGAGCTCGGCTTCTCCGGCAAGCAGGACATCGAGGCGTACGGCATCGCCGAGTTCAACGCCAAGTGCCGCGAGTCGGTGACCCGCCACACCGACGCCTTCACCGAGCTGACCACCCGCATGGGGTACTGGGTCGACCTCGACGAGGCGTACCGCACCATGGACCCGTCCTACGTGCAGTCCGTCTGGTGGTCGCTCAAGCAGATCTTCGACAAGGGCCTGCTGGTCCAGGACCACCGGGTCGCCCCCTGGTGTCCGCGCTGCGGCACCGGCCTGTCCGACCACGAGCTGGCCCAGGGCTACGAGACCGTCGTCGACCCCTCGGTCTTCGTCCGCTTCCCGCTGACCGGCGGCCCCCTGGCCGGCGAGGCCGCGCTGCTGGTCTGGACGACCACCCCCTGGACCCTGGTCTCCAACACCGCCGCCGCCGTCCACCCCGAGGTCACCTACGTGGTGGCCACCGACGGCAACGAGCGGCTGGTCGTCGCCGAGCCGCTGCTGGCCAAGGCGCTCGGCGAGGGCTGGGAGGCCACCGGGCAGTCCTTCACCGGCGCCGAGATGGAGCGCTGGACCTACCGGCGCCCGTTCGACCTGGTCGAGATCGAGAACGCGCACTACGTCCTCAACGCCGACTACGTCACCACCGAGGACGGCACCGGCATCGTCCACCAGTCCCCCGCCTTCGGCGCGGACGACCTCGCGACCTGCCGCCGCTACGGCCTGCCGGTGGTCAACCCGGTGCTCGCCGACGGCACCTTCGACCCGGCCGTCCCGCTGGTCGGCGGCCAGTTCTTCAAGAAGGCCGACGAGGACCTGGTCAAGGACCTCCAGGAGCGCGGCCTGCTCTTCCGCCACCTGCCGTACGAGCACAGCTACCCGCACTGCTGGCGCTGCCACACCGCGCTGCTCTACTACGCGCAGCCGTCCTGGTACATCCGGACCACTGCCGTCAAGGACGCGCTGATCCGCGAGAACGAGGCCACCAACTGGTACCCGGAGACGGTCAAGCACGGCCGCTTCGGCGACTGGCTGAACAACAACATCGACTGGGCGCTCAGCCGCAACCGCTACTGGGGCACCCCGCTGCCGATCTGGCGCTGCGAGGAGGGCCACCTGGCCTGCGTCGGCTCGCTGGCCGAGCTCTCCGAGCTCACCGGCACCGACCAGAGCGGCCTCGACCCGCACCGCCCGTTCATCGACGACGTCACCTTCGACTGCCGGGACTGCGGCGGCACCGCCACCCGCGTGCCCGAGGTCATCGACGCCTGGTACGACTCGGGCTCGATGCCCTTCGCCCAGTACGGCTACCCGTACCAGAACAAGGAGCTGTTCGAGAAGCGCTACCCGGCGCAGTTCATCTCCGAGGCGATCGACCAGACCCGCGGCTGGTTCTACACGCTGATGGCCGTCGGCACCCTGGTCTTCGACAGGAACAGCTACGAGAACGTCGTCTGCCTGGGCCACATCCTGGCCGAGGACGGCCGCAAGATGTCCAAGCACCTGGGCAACATCCTGCAGCCGATCCCGCTGATGGACCAGCACGGCGCCGACGCCGTCCGCTGGTTCATGGCGGCCGGCGGCTCGCCCTGGTCGGCCCGCCGGGTCGGCCACGGCACCATCCAGGAGGTGGTCCGCAAGACCCTCCTGACCTACTGGAACACCGTCGCCTTCCAGGCCCTGTACGCCCGGACCTCCGGCTGGGCCCCCTCCGCGGGCGACCCGGCCCCGGCCGACCGCCCGCAGCTGGACCGCTGGGTGCTCTCGGAGCTGAACACCCTGGTCCGGGAGACCGACGCGGCGCTGGAGGCCTACGACACCCAGCGGGCCGGCAAGCTGCTCTCCGCCTTCGTCGACGACCTCTCCAACTGGTACGTCCGCCGCGGCCGCCGCCGCTTCTGGCAGGGCGACGCGGCCGCGCTCGCCACCCTGCACGAGGCCCTGGAGACGGTCACCCGGCTGATGGCCCCGCTCACCCCGTTCATCACCGAGCGGGTCTGGCAGGACCTGGTCGTCCCGGTCACCCCGGACGCCCCGGCCTCGGTCCACCTGGCCACCTGGCCGCAGGCGGACGAGACCCTGATCGACACCGACCTCTCGCGCCACATGGCACTGGTGCGCCGGCTGGTCGAGCTCGGCCGGGCCACCCGCGCCGAGTCCGGGGTGAAGACCCGCCAGCCGCTCTCCCGGGCGCTGATCGCCGCCCAGGGCTGGGAGGAGCTGCCCGCCGACCTGCGCGCGCAGATCGCCGAGGAGCTCAACGTCTCCGCCCTGGAGTCGCTGGCGGAGGTCGGCGGCTCGCTGGTCGACACCACCGCCAAGGCCAACTTCCGCGCGCTGGGCAAGCGCTTCGGCAAGGGCGTGCAGGACGTGGCCAAGGTGGTCGCCGCCGCCGACGCCGCTCAGCTCGCCGCCGAGCTGCGGGCGACCGGCACCACCGGCGTGGAGCTGAACGGCGAGCGGATCGAGCTGGGCCCCGACGAGGTCGTGATCACCGAGACCCCGCGCGAGGGCTGGGCGGTCGCCAACGAGTCCGGCGCCACCGTCGCGCTCGACCTGCATATCACCCCGGAGCTCAAGCGCCTGGGCGTCGCCCGCGACGCCATCCGCCAGATCCAGGAGGCCCGGAAGAACTCCGGCCTGGACGTCTCCGACCGGATCGTGCTGCGCTGGCGGGCCGCCAACGAGGAGACCGCCGAGGCGATCGCCGAGCACGGCCCGCTGGTCGCCGAGGAGGTGCTGGCCACCGACTTCGCGGCCGGCGCCGCCGACTGGGAGTCGGAGACCTTCTCCGACGAGGCCCTCGGCCTCGCCTTCCAGCTCCGCAAGGCCTGACCGCAAGGCCTGACCGGAACACCCCGGAGCCGCCGCCACCCCCGGGTGGCGGCGGCTCCGCCGCATCTCCCCCCGGTCCGGGGCCGGCCACGGCGCCCGGACAGCACGACGAGGGCGCCCCCGCCATGACCCGGAAGGTCAGACGGGGGCGCCCTCGAAGTGCCCGGCTACAACCTCAGTTGTCGCCGTCCTCGTCGATCAGGAACCCGCGCATCGGCGCCGGCGCCTGCTGCATCGGCTGCGGCGGCTGCGGACGGACCGCGGCCATCGGCTGGGTCATCCCGGCCGGGGCCATCTGCGGCGCACCGGAGTTGCCACCGGAGGACTGCCCGCCGAAGCTCGGCGCACCGTTGTTGCCGCCGAAGGAGCTCTGCCCGCCGAACGACGGCTGGTTGCCACCGAAGGACGGCTGGTTGCCACCGAAGCTCGGGGCGCCGCCGCTCATCGCGGACGCACCGGCCGGAGCCATCGACGACGCGGCCGGCGGCAGCGAGGCGGTGGCCGGGAGGCGCGGCGGGGCGAGCGAGTCGTCCGCCTGCGACTCCAGCTGGCGCAGCTGGGTCTCCAGGTAGGACTTCAGACGCGTCCGGTACTCACGCTCGAACGCCCGCAGGTCCTCGACCTTGCGCTCCAGCGTGGCCCGGGCGGACTCCAGGGAGCCCATCGCGACGCGGTGCTTCTCCTGCGCGTCCCGCTCCAGGGCGTCGGCCTTGGCACGGGCGTCGCGCTCCAGGCCCTCGGCCCGGCTGCGCGCCTCGCCGACGATCTTGTTGGCCTCGGAACGGGCCTCGGAGATCGCCTGGTCGGCGGTCTGCTGGGCGAGCGCCAGGACGCGGGCGGCACTGTCGCCACCGGGGCCCTGCTGCTGCATCGGGTTGCCGAGCGGGCCGCCCATCTGCTGCTGCTGGCCGCCCATCGGGCCGCCCATCTGCTGCATCTGCTGCTGGCCCATGCCCTGGCCCATGCCCTGGCCCATCGGGTTGCCCTGGCCGGGACCCTGCTGGCCCATCGGGCCGCCCATCGGCTGCAGCATCTGACCGCCCATCGGCTGGACCAGCTGCTGCTGGCCGCCCATGGTCTGGTTCATCTGCTGCTGCGGGCCGCCCATCGGGCCGCCCTGCCCGGACGGGAGCTGCGGCGCGCCGGACGGCAGGCCGAGCGGCTGGTTGCCCATCTGCTGCTGCTGCTGCGGGCCGCCCATCTGCTGCGGACCGCCGGGGCCACCCATCTGCTGCGGGCCGGGGCCCTGCTGCCCGGGGACCGGCGGGCCGGATATGGCGGCCGGCACGGGGGCGCCGGGACGCGAGTCCTGCGGCGGCTCCTTGCGCATGTTGGCCTGGTTCTGCGCGGCGGCACGGGTCGCGGCGGCCAGCTTGGCGCGCAGGTCCTCGTTCTCGCGGAGAAGGCGGGTCAGCTCCGCCTCGACCTCGTCGAGGAAGGCATCGACCTCGTCCTCGTCATAGCCTTCGCGCAGGCGGACGGTCGTGAACTGCTTGTTCCGAACGTCCTCGGGGGTCAATGGCATCTCTTCACCTCAACGTGATCGTCGGCACACCGGCATCCTGTCGCATCGCTCACCTACGACTAGGGCCGCACAAGCGAGATCAGGACATACACAATGATCATCAGTACGAAGAAGGACAGGTCGAGCGCCACGCCCCCGAGACGCAACGGCGGAATGAACCGCCGAAGAAGCTTGAGCGGCGGATCCGTGACAGTGTACGTGGCCTCCAGGACCAGGACCATGGCCTTGCCGGGCCGCCACGAACGCGCGAACTGGAAGACCCAGTCCATCACCAGCCGCACAAGCAGGAACACCAGGAAGACGGTCAGCGCGTAGTAGAGCACCGCCCACACGATCCCCATCGCGCTTCCCTCTCCCCTGTACTCGGGCCATTCGGCCTGTCGCCTGTCGTTAACTCACTGTCGATCAGATCCACACGTAAAGTCGTGGCCGGGTCAGCTCTGGTTGAAGAACCCACCCTCGGCGATCCGAGCCTTGTCCTCCGCCGTGACATCGACGTTAGCAGGAGACAGCAGGAACACCTTCTGCGTCACGCGCTCGATACTGCCGTGCAGACCGAAGACGAGTCCAGCGGCGAAGTCTACGAGCCGCTTCGCATCGGTGTCGTCCATCTCGGTCAAATTCATGATCACAGGGGTCCCGCCACGGAACTGTTCCCCGATCGTACGGGCCTCGTTGTAGGTCCGGGGGTGCAGCGTGGTGATGCGGTAGGGCTCTCGTTCGTTCACTACCTTGGGCATGATCACCGGGGCGCTCTTCTCCAGGTTGTGGCGGCGTTCGGGTGTGATGGACGACACTGGGGCCATCCTCGGGGTCTCCTGCCGGATCGGCACCGCGGCCGGCACCGGCTGCGGCGTGATCGAGGAGACGGGGGCGGGCGCCGGCGACGCCGGGCGGGGGATGTCCTCCGTCCGCCCCGTGCGAATCGGCTCGGGGTCCGCGTCGTAGTCGTCGTCGGGGTCGTACCCCTGGCCGTCGTACGTCTCGTCCTCCACGAGGCCGAGGTAGACCGCCATCTTGCGCATTGCGCCGGCCATGCTCCTGTCTCCTCCGCTCATGCCCACCTCGCTGCGCTCGGTGGTCGCTTCGCGAACGCGCGCCGTCGATGGTCGCTCGCTCCGCCTGCTCCGTGGTGGATCGACTCCGTCCCGACGGCCGGGCCGTCCGGCCCCGCCTGCGGATACCCGCGGCCCGCCCACGACGGACCGTCAGGCCGACGGCCGGTCAGAGATCGTGGGTGTGGGCCGCGGAGCTGCGATCCACGGTTCGCTAGCGCTCTGGAAAGCTGCTAGTTTCTGTCCTATTTTGTCCTGCAGTCTGATCTACTACCCGGTGACGTTACCTGAGGGGTGACCGCACTCCGAGTACCGCCGTTCCGACGCGCACATGTGTCGCCCCGGCGGCAATCGCCTGCTCCAGGTCACCGCTCATTCCTGCGGAAACCATCGTGGCAGCAGGATGGGCCGTGCGTACGGCGGTTGCGATTTCCGCCAGCCGCTCGAAGGAGCGGGCCGGGTCCCCGGCCAGCGGACCGGCGAGCGGGGCGACGGTCATCACACCGTCCAGCCGCAGCCCGGGCGCGTCGGCGATCGCGTCGGCCAGCGCCGCCACCTCCTCCGGCGCGACCCCGGCCCGGCCCTCGCCCTCGCCGCTCTCCTTGTCCAGCGCCACCTGCACCAGGCAGCCCAGCTCCGGGCGCCCGGACTTGAGCACCGCGGCGGAGAGCGAGCCGACCAGCCGGTCCCGGTCCACCGAGTGCACGTGGTTCGCGTACCGGACCACCGAGCGGACCTTGTTGGTCTGCAGCTGGCCGACGAAGTGCCAGTCCAGCGGAAGGTTTCTGCACTGCTCCGCCTTGGGCCCGGCGTCCTGGTCGCGGTTCTCCGCGACATCGGTGACGCCCAGCGCGGCCAGCAGCGCGGTGTCCTCGGCCGGGTAGGTCTTGGTCACCACGACCAGCCTGACCTCGTCACGCGCCCGCCCCGCGGCCGCACAGGCGTCGGCGATCCGGCGCTCGACGACCTCCAGGTTGGACCCGAGTTCCTCGTACCGGGCCCGCTGGCCCTCCGTCAGGGCCGCCGAGAACTCGGCGCTGCCCGGGAACGGTCCGTAGATGTCGTTCGTCATGAGAGTTCAGAGCCCAACCAGACGTAGCTCGCGAGCCGACCCGTCCGCTGCTCGCGACGGTAGGAGTAGTGATCGGCGGATTCGAGGGTGCAGACAGATGATCGCACCAACTCGGTGACCCCCGCAGCGGCCAGCTGCGCCGCCACTCCCTCCGGCACGTCCAGGGCCGGGGTCCCCCAGGAGGTCTCGGCGTACGCGGCCGGCACCGTCCCGGCCACCTCGGCCCGCAGCGGGGCCGGCACCTCGTAGCAGCGGCCGCAGACCGCGGGTCCGGTGGCGGCGGTGATCCGCCCGGGCTCGGCGCCCAGCTCCACCATCGCCCGGACCGCCGCGGGCACCACGCCCGCCGCCAGTCCGGGCCGGCCCGCGTGGGCCGCGCCCACCACGCCCGCCACCGGGTCGGCCAGCAGGACCGGGGTGCAGTCGGCGGTCAGTACCGCCAGCGCCAGCGGCCGGTCGGTGACCAGCGCGTCCACGGTCGGGGCCTGCCCGAGGGCCTGGCGCCCGGTCACCACCGCGACCTCCGCGCCGTGCACCTGGTTCATCCACACGACGTCCGCCGGGTCGAGCCCGAGCGAGCGGGCCGCGATCGCCCGGTTCTCCCGGACGGCCTGCGGGTCGTCCCCCACCGCGCCGCCGAGGTTCAACTCCCCGTACGGCGAAGTGCTCACCCCGCCCCACCGGTCGGTGAAGGCGAAGTGAGCACCGTTGCGTACTGCGTGTTCCACCACGGACTACTTCAAGAAGTCCGGGACGTCGAGCTCCTCGGCGGGGCTCTCCACGAACGGCTGGCGGGCCGGCTGCACCTGCGGCGGCACCGGGGCCGCGGTCGCGGTGGCCGGAGCCTCGGCCTGCCGGGAGCCGACCGAACCGTCGTGGTCCGAACGGGACGTCACCGAACCGATGTTCCCGTACGGCGGCCGGCCGGCCGGACGCTCGGGCGCGGTGCTCGGCGTACCCGCCGGGGGCGTCGCCGGGGTGGCCTTGACCACCGGGTCGCGGACGATGGCCGGCGGCTGCCCGCCGTCGAAGCCGGCCGCGATCACGGTGACCCGGACCTCGTCGCCGAGCGCGTCGTCGATGACCGCGCCGAAGATGATGTTGGCCTCGGGGTGGGCGGCCTCGCTGACCAGCTGGGCCGACTCGTTGATCTCGAACAGGCCGAGGTCGGAGCCGCCGGAGATGGAGAGCAGCACACCGCGGGCGCCGTCGATGGACGCCTCCAGCAGCGGCGAGGAGATCGCCATCACGGCGGCCGCCTTGGCGCGGTCCTCGCCCCGGGCGGAGCCGATGCCCATCAGCGCCGAACCGGCGTCCGACATGACGGACTTGACGTCGGCGAAGTCCAGGTTGATCAGGCCGGGGGTGGTGATCAGGTCGGTGATGCCCTGGACACCGGAGAGCAGCACCTGGTCGGCGGAGCGGAACGCGTCCAGCACGCTGACCTGGCGGTCCGAGATGGACAGCAGCCGGTCGTTGGGGATCACGATGAGGGTGTCGACCTCTTCGCGCAGGCCGGCGATGCCGTCCTCGGCCTGGTTGGCGCGACGGCGGCCCTCGAAGGTGAAGGGGCGGGTGACCACGCCGATGGTCAGGGCGCCGAGCGAGCGGGCGATGTTGGCCACGACGGGCGCGCCGCCCGTGCCCGTGCCACCACCCTCGCCCGCGGTGACGAAGACCATGTCGGCCCCCTTGAGGACCTCCTCGATCTCCTCGCGGTGGTCCTCGGCGGCCTTCCGGCCGACCTCGGGGTTGGCGCCGGCGCCCAGGCCCCGGGTGAGTTCACGGCCCACATCGAGCTTGACGTCGGCGTCGCTCATCAGGAGGGCCTGCGCATCGGTGTTGATCGCGATGAACTCGACGCCCTTGAGACCGACCTCGATCATCCGGTTGATGGCGTTGACACCACCGCCGCCGATACCGACGACCTTGATGACTGCGAGGTAGTTCTGCGGTGCTGCCACGTCGAAGGCCTCTCGCCTCGAATTTCCGGGTCGGCTCGGCGCCTGTGGGATGCCGTGCCGACGGATGTCGATGGGTAGGGAGCCTGGTTTCTGACTGAATGTCCGAAATGCCGACCGCCGACCCCAACCCTAAACTTGACCTTTAGGGTTAGTGCTGTGCCTCCGTCACATCACCAGAGAACACAGTCTGGTGACACAGGACACTAGGTCGCGCCGGGCTCGTGTTTCAACGAACACGCCGAGCTTCCCTTTTTCTTTTGAGCCTATGTGATCATCAACCGGCTAATGAAACCGGGGTGACCACCTAGGTTCGGGCCGACACCGAAAGGCGTCAACCCCTCCCCCAGACAGAGAACCTACCGGATCATCCCGACACCGCCGGCGCCTCCGGAGCGCTCACATCGAAGTTCGTACCCTTCTGATGCAGCAGCGCCACCAGGACCCGCGCCTTGCGATCGCTCTGTTCCGGACTCCCCCAGCGCACCGTCGCACCCCCGCTGAGCTGCAGCTGAATGTCGTCGTAGGAGTGCACCAGCACCGCCCCGGCCCGCTGTGCGACCTCGGCCGGAAGTCGCGCGGCCACCATCACCGCGCCCTGCACCAGCTGCGGACGGGTGATCACCGACTCCACGTCCTTCGCCTGCTGACTGAGTTGCAGTTCCACCACCGGCACCCCTTCGGGGGCGGCCGACTCGGTGGCGAAGCTCACGCCGCCCGCGTCGACCTGGGTGAACCGGCCGTCCTCCCCCTTGACGGCGGCCACCGCCTTCCGCTGGGTGATCTTCACCCGCAGGGTGTGCGGCCAGCCCCGCCAGACCTCGGCCGCGGCCACCCGGGGGATCGCCTCGACCCGCCGTCTGGCGTCCTCCAGGTCCACCCGGGCCAACGGGCCGGAGCCGACCCCGCCGATCGCGGTGCGGACCTGGTCGGCCGTCAGCCTGTCGTCCTGGACCCCCTGCACCGAGACGCTGCGCACGTCCAGCACCGAGGAGAGGAACAGCACCCAGGTCAGCACGCCCAGCACCGCGGCCCCGAGCGCGCCCAGCACCAGGACGCCCCGCCGGGAGAGCCGAAGCCGGGGAGCGTACTCCTCGGCCTCGAACTCCACCTCGTCCTGCGGGTGTCCTCCTCCGGCCCGACGGGCCGGAGGAGGGTCGGCGAGGCGACCGTCAGCCACGACGGCGGCCGCCCCGCGCAGCCTCGATCGCCTCGTACACCATCCCGACCAGCAGCTCGTCGGCGTCCCGGCGGCCGAACTCGGCGGCGGCGCGGCTCATGTCCCAGAGCCGCTGCGGGTCGGTGAGCACCGGCAGCACGTTCTGCAGCACCCAGTCCGGGGTCAACTCGGCGTCGTCGACCAGCAGGCCGCCGCCGGCCTTGACCATCGGCTGGGCGTTCAGCCGCTGCTCGCCGTTGCCGATCGGCAGCGGCACGAAGGCGGCGGGCAGACCGACCGCCGCCAGCTCGGCCACCGTCATGGCGCCGGCCCGGCAGAGCATCAGGTCGGCCGCCGCGTACGCGAGGTCCATCCGGTCCACGTAGGGCACCGCGCGGTACGGCGGCATCCCGGGGATGTCGTCGACCTGCGGCAGCTCGTTCTTCGGGCCGACCGCGTGCAGGATCTGCACGCCGTACTGCTGGAGCCGCGGGGCGATCGCGGTGACGGTCTCGTTGAGCCGGCGCGCGCCCTGGGAGCCGCCGGAGACCAGCAGGGTGGGCAGCCGCTGGTCGAGGCCGAAGTAGTGCCGGGCCTCCGGGCGGGCCGCGTTGCGGTCCAGGGTGGCGATCGTCCGGCGCAGCGGGATGCCGATGTAGCGGGAGTCCCGCAGCTTGCTGTCCGGCGTGGAGACCGCGACGAAGTCGCTGTACCTGGCGCCGATCTTGTTGGCCAGACCGGGCCGGGCGTTGGCCTCGTGCACCACGATCGGCACACCGGCGCGCTTGGCGGCCAGGTAGGCGGGCATCGCGACGTAGCCGCCGAAGCCGACCACCGCGTCCGCCTTGACCCGCTCGATGATCTCCTGGGCGGCCCGGACCGTCCCGCGCAGCCGGCCCGGAACGGTGATCAGCTCGGGGGTGGGCTTGCGGGGCAGCGGCACGGCCGGGATCAGTTCCAGCTGGTAGCCGCGCTCGGGTACCAGCCGGGTCTCCAGGCCGCGCTCGGTGCCCAGGGCGGTGATCCCGATGGACGGGTCGTGCCTGCGGAGGGCGTCCGCGAGGGCGAGGGCCGGCTCGATGTGACCGGCGGTCCCCCCGCCGGCGAGTACGACATGCACCGAAATTCACCGCTCCCTGCGTGCCGGCACCGGGGCCGGGCGCGCTGTGGTTCGTCGTCGTGGCAGCACCCGGACCAGTCGTTTCCTGAACCGGGAGTTTTTGCTCCGGGCGGCCAGGGCCGCCTTCGCACCCGGGGTGCTGCGTGCGAGGCACAGCAGCACACCGATCGCGCTCATGGCCGACAGCATGGCGGAACCGCCGTAGGAGAACAGCGGGAGCGGGACGCCCGCGATGGGCAGCAGTCCCAGCGCCGACCCCAGGTTGACCACGGCCTGCGCCATGATCCAGGTGGTGACGGCTCCCGCGGCGTACCTGACGAAGGGGTCCTTCGTACCGATGGCCACACGGATACCCGCGTAGCCTAGTGCCGCGAAGAGACCGATCACCGACAGCGTCCCCACCAGTCCGAGTTCCTCGCCCGTCGCGGCGAAGATGAAGTCGGTGTGCGCCTCCGGCAGCTGGCCCCATTTCTCGACCCCGGCGCCGAGGCCCGAGCCCCAGGGGCCGCCGAGCGCGAACGAGTAGACGCCGTGCAGGGCCTGGAAGCAGGCACCGTTCGGGTCGAGCTTGGTGACGCCGATGCAGGAGAGCCGCTCGGCCCGGTGCGGGACGGTGACCACCAGGGCGGTGCAGACCACGACCGCGACGCCGACGGTGGCCACGAACAGCCGCAGCGGGGCCCCGACCATCCAGAGCAGGCCGAACAGCATGGCCACCAGGATCATCGAGGTGCCCATGTCGCCGCCGAGCATGATCAGCGCGAGCAGCAGCAGGGCTCCCGGCACCAGCGGGACCAGCAGGTGCTTCCACTGGTCGAGGGTGCCGTTGCGCTGCTTGCGGGCGAGCAGGTCGGCGGCCCAGAGCACCAGGGCGAGCTTGGCGAACTCGGAGGGCTGGAACTGGAAGAAGCCGAGATCCAGCCAGTTCCGGTTGCCGTTGACCTCCACCCCGACGCCGGGCACCGCGACCAGCGCGAGCGCGCCGATGACGGCGAGCAGCACCGGGTAGACGATCACCCGCAGCACCGCGACCGGCACGCTGGCGAAGCCGATCAGCATGACCGCGCCGAGCATGGCCGCGACCAGCTGCTTGAGGAAGTAGAACTGCGCCGAGCGGTGCTGGCCGAGGGCCAGGATCTGCGAGGCGGAGAAGACCATCACCAGGCCGAGCACCACCAGCAGCAGCACCGAGCCGAGGATCAGGTAGTAGGGCGTGAGCGGCCGGTCCAGGGTGTACCGCAGCCGGGCCCGGAAGGCCTGCACACGGGCCAGCGGGCCGGCCGACTTGTAGGCGGTCGTGGTGGCCGAGATCAGTCTCAGCGGGTGCGCGGCGCCCTTTTCCGGCGCGCCGGGACCACCCGCCCTGCCCTGACCCGCCACCACGTTCTCCTCTTCTGCGACTCGCCCGACCCGGGTCCGCCTGCGGCCCGGTGCCGGCGGTTGCTGCCGCGCCCCGCGAGTCGGCGGGCCGCGCGGCGGGGCTGCCGGCCGGCGGCCCCGCCCGGCCCCGCTAGCGGGGCGCCAGCTCCCGGACCGCGGCGGCGAACAGGTCGCCGCGCTCGCCGTAGTTGGTGAACATGTCCATCGACGCGCAGGCCGGGGCCAGCAGCACCGTGTCACCCGATTGGGCGAGTGACGCGGCCGTGCGGACCACCTCTGTCATCGCCACCGCGCCAGTCTGGCCCTCGGCCGCCTCGATCACCGGGACATCCGGCGCGTGTCGCGCCAGCGCCTCGCGGATCACCGCGCGG
Source organism: Kitasatospora sp. NPDC058170 (assembly GCF_042883905.1). NCBI lineage: Bacteria > Bacillati > Actinomycetota > Actinomycetes > Kitasatosporales > Streptomycetaceae > Kitasatospora > Kitasatospora sp. NPDC058170. The sequence continues at coordinate 524,417 of NZ_JBHVUV010000001.1, read as the reverse complement.
TCCTGGCCGATCAGCACCACGGCGCGCAGCCGCTCGGCCGCGCCCTGGACCAGGTCGTCGAAAGCGGCGCCCTTGGCCAGGCCGCCGGCGACCCAGACGATCGGCCGGTAGGCGGCCAGCGAGGCCGCGGCGGCGTGGGTGTTGGTGGCCTTGGAGTCGTCGATGTACGTGACCCCGTCGACCACGCCGACCTCGGCGATCCGGTGGGCATCCGGGCGGAAGGCCCGCAGGCCCTCCCGGACGGCCTTGGGGTCCACGCCGTAGGCGCGGGCCAGGGCGGCCGCGGCGAGCGCGTTGGCGATGTTGTGCGGGGCCGGCGGGTTCACGTCCTCGACGGAGCCCAGCTCGGCGGCGCTCTTGGCCCGGTCCGGCACGAAGGCGCGGTCCACCAGCAGGCCGTCGACCACGCCGAGGTTCGACAGGCCGGGCGCGCCGAGGCCGAAGCCGACCGCCCGGCAGCCCTCCTCGACGTCGGCCTCGCGGACCAGCGCCTCGGTGGCCGGGTCGGCCAGGTTGTAGACGCAGGCGACGACGTTGCCCTCGTAGATCCGGCCCTTGTCGGCGGCGTACGCCTCCATCGAGCCGTGCCAGTCCAGGTGGTCGGGGGCCAGGTTGAGCACGGCCGCCGCGTACGGGCGCAGCGAGGGCGCCCAGTGCAGCTGGTAGCTGGAGAGCTCGACGGCGAGCACCTCGTAGGGCTCCTCGGCGAGCACCGCGTCCAGGACGGAGACCCCGACGTTGCCGACGGCGGCGGTGCGCCGGCCGGCGGCGGTGAGGATCGAGGCGAGCATCTGGACGGTGGTGGTCTTGCCGTTGGTGCCGGTGACGGCCAGCCAGGGGGCGGGCTCGCCGGTGGACTCCAGCGGCCTGCGCAGGCGCCAGGCGAGTTCGACGTCGCCCCAGACCTCGACGCCGGCCGCCCCGGCGGCGGCGAACAGCGGGCTGCTCGGCGGCCAGCCGGGCGAGGTGACGATCAGCCGGGTGCCCTCGGGCAGGCTGTCACCGTCCTGGAGGCGGACGGTGATGCCCTCGGCCGCCAGCTCGTCGGCGCGGGCCCGCAGGCCCGCGCCGGAGCCGCCGTCGACGACGGTGACCCGGGCGCCGAGGCCGTGCAGCGCGCGGGCGGCGCTGATGCCGGAGACCCCGAGTCCGGCGACGGTGACCGGCAGGCCGGTCCACTGGAGGTCGGTCATCCGGCAACCCATCCCGCGTAGAAGAGGCCGAGGCCGACCGCCACGCAGAGGCCCTGGATGATCCAGAACCGGACCACGATCAGGACCTCGCTCCAGCCCTTGAGTTCGAAGTGGTGCTGCAGCGGTGCCATCTTGAAGACCCGCTTGCCGGTCATCCGGAAGGACCCGACCTGGATGATCACCGAGAGGGTGATGATCACGAACAGGCCGCCGAGCAGCGCGAGCAGCAGCTCGGTGCGGGAGCAGATCGCCAGACCGGCCAGCGCGCCGCCGAGGGCGAGCGAGCCGGTGTCACCCATGAAGATCTTCGCGGGCGAGGTGTTCCACCAGAGGAAGCCGAAGCAGGAGCCCATCAGGGCGGCGGCGACCACCGCGAGGTCCAGCGGGTCGCGGACGTCGTAGCAGCTGGCGGTGGCGGAGATCGTGTAGGCGCAGCTCTGGCCGTACTCCCAGACGCCGATGAAGGTGTAGGCGCCGAAGACCATCACCGAGGCACCGGTGGCGAGGCCGTCCAGACCGTCCGTCAGGTTCACGCCGTTCGACATCGCGGCGATCATGAAGTACGCGAAGATGACGAACAGCACCGGGCCGATCGACCAGCCGAAGTCGCGTACGAAGGAGAGGTGCTGGGAGGCCGGAGTGAGCCCGCGGCTGTCGCTGAACTGGAGGGCCAGGATCGCGAAGACCAGGGCCACGGCCGACTGGCCGACCAGCTTCGCCTTGGCCCGCAGGCCGAGCGAGCGGCGCTTGACGACCTTGATGTAGTCGTCCAGGAAGCCGACCAGGCCCAGGCCCACCGTCAGGAACAGCACCAGCAGCCCGGAGGCGGTCGGGGCCTCGCCCGTTATCGCCTTGGTCCCGAAGTACGCGATCAGCGTCGCCAGGATGAAGGCGATGCCGCCCATGGTGGGCGTGCCCTTCTTGCTGTGGTGCGCCTTGGGGCCGTCGTCGCGGATGTACTGGCCGTAGCCGTACTTGGCGAGCAGCTTGATCAGGGCCGGGGTGCCGAGCAGCGACAGGACCAGGCCGATGATGCCGGAGATGAGGACTTGCTTCATCATGATGCGGCACCGTCCGCGAGCAGTTCCTCGGCCACCTTCTCCAGACCCACCGAACGGGAGGCCTTCACCAGGACCACATCCCCCGGCCGAAGCTGACTGCGCAGCAGTTCGACCGCCGCGTCCGCGTCGGACACCAGCACCGACTCCTCACCCCACGAACCTTCGTTCCTCGCGCCCAGTTCCATACAGGCCGCCTCGCGTCCGCCGACCGCCACCAGCTTGGTGACGTCCAGTCGTACCGCGAGCCGCCCGATGGCGTCGTGCTCGGCCAGGCTCTCCTCGCCGAGCTCCCGCATCTCACCGAGCACCGCCCAGGTGCGGCGGCGCTCCGGTCCGCGTCCCCCCATCGAGACCAGCGCCCGCAGCGCGGCCCGCATCGAGTCGGGGTTCGCGTTGTAGGCGTCGTTGACGACGGTGACACCATCGGCCCGGTCGACGACCTCCATGCGCCAGCGGGACAGCGCATCCGCCTCGCTCAGCGCTTCGGCGGTGTCGTCGACGGACATCCCGAGCTCCACCGCCACCGCAGCGGCGGCGAGGGCGTTCGAGACGTGGTGCTCACCGTACAGGCGCAGCTGCACGGGTGCGGAACCGGCCGGGGTGGTCAGCGTGAACGATGGCCGTCCGGTGGAGTCCAGGCGAACATCCCGCGCCCGGACGTGGGCGTCCGGCGACTCCCCGAACAGCACCACCCTGGCCCGGGTCCGGGAGGCCATCGCGCGCACCAGCCGGTCGTCGGCGTTGAGGATCGCCGCGCCGTCGGCGGGCAGCGCCTCGACGAGTTCGCCCTTGGCCTCGGCGATCGCCTCCTGGGAGCCGAACTCGCCGACGTGCGCGGTGCCGACGTTCAGCACCAGGCCGATCCGCGGCGGGGTGATCGAGGTCAGGTACTCGATGTCGCCCTTGTGCCGGGCGCCCATCTCCATCACCAGGTGCCGGGTGTCGGCCTCGACCCGCAGCGCGGTCATCGGGTGGCCGATCTCGTTGTTGAGCGAGCCGGGCGGGTAGACGGTCCGGCCGTGGCGCTGGAGCAGCTGGGCGATCAGGTCCTTGGTGCTGGTCTTGCCGGCCGAGCCGGTCAGCGCGACGACGGTGGTGCCGTCGGCGCGGGCGACCACGGTCCGGGCCAGCTTGCCGAGCGCGTCCACCACGCTGTCGACCAGCACGGCGGGCACGCCGACCGGACGGGAGGCGAGCACCGCGACGGCGCCGGCCGCGACGGCGGTGTCGGCGTAGTCGTGGCCGTCCGCGTGCTCGCCGACGAAGGCCGCGAACAGGCCCCCGGGCCGCACCTTGCGGGAGTCGACCTCGACCGGTCCGGTCACGACGGTGTCGGGGTCGGCGCCGTCCAGGGTTCCCCCGACTGCTGCGGCCACCTCTGCGAGGGTCAGTGCGATCACGGCTGCTCTACTCCTCCGGTGCCCCGGGCGGCCGTGGTCCGCGCGATCGACTCGCGCAGCACCTCGCGGTCGTCGAAGGGGCGGATCTCGTCTCGTACGTACTGGCCGAGCTCGTGGCCCTTGCCGGCCACCAGCACGGTGTCCCCGGCCTGGGCGCGGGAGACCGCGAGGCGGATCGCCTCGGCCCGGTCGGGGACGACCAGGACGGTGCCGCGCTCGGCCTCGGGCACCGAGGCGGCGCCGGTCAGCATGGTGGCGAGGATCGCCAACTGGTCCTCGCTGCGCGGGTTGTCGCTGGTCAGCAGGGCGGTGTCGGCGAGCCGGGCGGCGATGGCGCCCATCGGGCCGCGCTTGTGCGGGTCGCGGTCGCCGCCGCAGCCGACGACGACGTGCAGCCGGCCCTTGGTGACCTCGCGCAGCGAGCCGAGGACGGCCTGCAGGGCGTCCGGCTTGTGCGCGTAGTCGACCACGGCGACGTACGGCTGGCCGGCGTCCACCCGCTCCAGCCGGCCGGGCACCCCGGGTACCGCGGCGATCCCGGCGACGGCCCGCTCCAGCGGCAGTCCGGCGGTGACCAGCAGGGTGATCGCGGCCAGCGCGTTGGCGACGTTGAACGGGCCGGGCAGCGGCACGGAGGCGTCCGCCTCGGCGCCGTCGGGGCCGAGCACCCGGAAGGTGGAGCCGACCGGGCCGAGCTGGACGTCCACGGCCCGCCAGTGGGCCTCGGGCGCGCCGGTCGCGGAGAACGAGGTGATCGGGATCTTCGCCTCGCCGGCCAGCCGGCGCCCGTACGGGTCGTCCAGGTTGACCACGCCGCTCCGGGACTTGCCGGGCTGGAACAGCCGGGCCTTGGCCTGGAAGTAGTCCTCCATGTCCGGGTGGAAGTCGAGGTGCTCGGGGGTGAGGTTGTTGAACAGCGCGACGTCGTAGACCACGCCGTCGGTGCGGCCGTAGACCAGCGCGTGGCTGGAGACCTCCATGGTCACCGCGTCCGCGCCGCGCTCGCCCATCACGGCGAGGATCGCGTGCAGGTCGGTGGCCTCGGGGGTGGTCCGCTCGCTCTTGATCCGCTCGGTGCCGACCCGCATCTCGACGGTGCCGATCACCCCGGGGCTGCGCCCGGCGCCGAGCAGTCCGCCCTCGACCAGGTAGGAGGTGGTGGTCTTGCCGTTGGTGCCGGTCAGCCCGATCATCAGCAGCCGCTCGGAGGGCCGGCCGTAGACGGCGGCCGCCAGCTCGCCCATCCGGGCCCGCGGCCGGTCGACCAGCAGCAGCGGCAGGCCGGTGGCGGCCGCCAGCTCGGCGCCCGCCGGGTCGGTGAGCAGCGCCACCGCGCCGGCCGCGGCGGCCTGGCCCGCGAAGGCCGCGCCGTGGTGGTTGGCGCCCGGGAAGGCCACGTACACATCGCCGGGGCGCACCGCGCGGGCGTCGTGGGTGACGCCGGTGACCAGGCCCCCCTCGACGGGCGCGAGGCCCAGCAGACGGGCCAGCTCGGCGAGCGGCAGGGCCACGGCCCGGGCGGGGCGCGGCGGGCTCACGGTGATTTGATCGGGTTTCGGCACGGCGGGAAGGCTATCCGCCGAAGGGTGTCCAGGGCCAAACCGGGCCTTCGCCGCGCCGTCGCCCAAAGCGGCCCGTTCCTCGCTCATCCTCGATCACGGCTTCCAGTCGACGGCGAGGTTGGGGGCCTCGCTGCCGCTCGGCGGGACCTGCAGGGTCTTCAGCGTGAACTCCATCACCTGCTTGAACACCGGCCCGCAGAGCTGGCCGCCGAAGTGGCCGTTGACCGGGTCCTGGATGGTGCAGGAGACGGTGACCCGGGGCGCGTCGGCGGGGGCGAAGCCGATGAAGGAGGCGGTGTAGCCGCGGTATCCGCCGGTCTTCGGGTCCACCCGATCGGCGGTGCCGGTCTTGCCTGCCACCCGGTAGCCGGGGATGGCGGCCTTGCCGCCGGTGCCCTGCTCGTCGGAGACGACCGACTCCAGCATCTCGGTGAGGGTCTTCGCGGTCTGCTCGCTGACCACCCGGGACTGCGCGCCGGGCGCGGCGGGGGTGTACCGGCCGTCCGGCGAGGTGGTGCCCTGGATGACGCCGGGCGCCACCCGCACACCGCCGTTGGCGATGGTGGAGAACACCGAGGTCGCCTGCATGGCGCTGACCGACAGGCCCTGCCCGAACGGGATGGTGAACTGCTTGGAGGCCTTCCAGTCCTCGGGCTTCTCCAGCAGTCCGGCCGTCTCGCCGGGGAAGCCGAGTCCGGTGGTCTCGCCGATGCCGAACTTGCGCAGGTAGTCGTAGAGGATCTTGTTGGACTCCGGCTGGGTCGCGCCGAGCTGCTCGGCGGCCTCGATGGTGCCGATGTTGGAGGACTTGGCGAGCACCCCCGCGAGGGTCAGGTACCAGGTCGCGTGGTCGACGTCGTCCTTGAACTCCTGGCCGCCGCGGACCAGCCGGTTGGGGACGGTGACCTTGGTGTCCCAGGCGGCCTTCCCGGAGTCCAGTACGGCGGCCAGGGTCATCAGCTTGGCGGTGCTGCCGGGCTCGTAGACGTCCTGGACGGCCGCGTTGCCGAGCTGGCCCGGCTTGGCCGAGCGCAGGTCGTTGGGATTGAGGCCGGGCGAGGTGGCCATCGCGAGGACCTGGCCGGACTTCACGTCCTGGACGATGACGTAGCCCTTCTCCGCCCCGGCGTTGGCGACCTGGTCGGTGATGGCGCGCTGGGCGGCCCACTGGATGTCCCGGTTGACGGTCAGCCGCAGGTCGGTGCCGGGCACGGCCGGGTCCAGCGAGCCCCCGGCGGTGGGCACCAGTCGGCCGCCCGCCTGGGCGTAGCTGCTCTTGCCCTCCTTGCCGGCCAGCACCGACTGGTACTGCGACTCCAGACCGCCCGCGCCCTCGCCCTCGGCGTTGACGAAGCCGACCAGGTTGGAGGCCAGCCCGTCCGAGGGGTAGACGCGCTTCTGGGTCTCCCGGTTGAAGACGCCGGCCAGCGGGTTGACGCACTCGTTGTCCAGCCTGGTCCGCCCGCCCTCCTCGGTGGACTTGTTGAGCAGCCGCCGCTGGGCGGCGCAGGACTTGGAGCCGGCCTGCTTCTCCAGGCTCGACTTGAGGTCGCTGATCTGGTTCTTGGTGTCCGGGGTCTGCTGGGCGGCGAGCCGCTTGTAGCGGGTCTTGGGGGTGTGCAGGTCGGCGGCGATCTTCTCCTTGGGCACGCCCAGGATCGGCGACAGCAGCGCGGCGGCCTGCTCGGGGGCGTCCGGGATGCCGGAGGCCCCCGGGGTGAACATGGCCGGGTCGGCGGTGATGTCGTACGCGTCGACGGTGGTGGCCAGCGCCACGCCGTCGGCGGTCGTTATCGAGCCGCGCTCGGCCGTGATCGGGATGTTCTGGTAGCGGTTGGTGTTGGCGTCGGCGGCCAGCGCGTCCGAGTCCAGCAGCTGGAGCTGGATCAGCCGGCCGGCGAAGACCGAGAACACCAGCGACATGACCATGGTGATGACCCGCAGCCGGCGGCGCGGGTCGGCGAGCCGGATCGCCTTCGGCTGCGGGCGCAGCGGCGGGCGGGCCTTCGGGCGGGCCTTGGCCGGTGCCTGGCCGCGCGCGGGCGGCCGGCCCTCGGGGCGGCGCTGCTGCGGGGTCCGGGGGGTCCTGGCGGTCGGCGCCTTCGGGTCCCGGCCCTGGGCGGGCTGGGCCTTCGGGGGCTGCTTGGCGCGGGCGGGCTGCGGCTTCGCGGGCTGGGCCTTGCCGGGCTGCGGCTTGGCGCCCTGGCCGCGCGGTGCCGGGCGGGGCGCGGCGCCCTTGGCCACCGGGCGGCGGCCGCCGGTGCCGCCGGAACCGCCGGAGGGCTGTCGGGGCGTGCTCATCGGCCGGTACCCCCGCTCGGGGCGGCGGGCGCCGGCGGGGCGGCCGGCGTCACCGGGTTGATCTGGACGGTGGTGTCACCGCCGGCCGGGGCGGTCGGCTGGGCGCCGGGCTTCGGCTGCCCGCCCGGCCACGGCTCGGCGGTGGAGCGCTTGACCGGTGGGTTGTCCTGGGCCGCGCCAGGCTTGCCGAGCACCGTGCCGTCCTCCTGGAGGAAGGCCATGCCGCCGGCCGGCACCATCCCCAGCTCGCGGGCCCGGCGCTCCAGCGCGTCCGGTGCGGAGCCCTGGTCGATCTGGTGCTGGAGGCCCTGCTGCTCGTCCGTCAGCACGGTGGTCTGCTTCTGCAGCCTGGACAGCTCGAAGGAGCCCTCGTTGAGCGCGGTGTTCAGCGCCAGCAGCCCGAGCAGGCCCGCCGTCAGCAGGACCACCACCAGGACCGCGAAGGGCGTCCGCCCCCGGACGGGTCGCCGCCCCGGCCGGACCGTGATCCGTGCCCTGCCCTGGCCCGGGAGCATGCCGCTCCCCGCCCGGGCCCGTCCGCCCCGCCCGCCCTCGGGCAGGAGGGGTCCACCGCCAACCACCGGCGCCACCACTCTGTCTTCCTCCGCCCCTCGGACCGCCCGTTGCCTGGTCAGCGCCGGGTGCTTCGGTCCCTGATCCTCTCCGCCACCCGCAGCCGCACGGGTGCGGCACGCCGGTTCTCCTCGATCTCCTCCTCGGTGGCCATCTCGGCACCGCGGGTGATCAGCTTCAGCCAGGGCTGGTGCTCCTCCGGGACGAACGGCAGCCCGGGCGGGGCCGTGGTGGTCGCCCCGGCCGCGAAGTACTGCTTGACCAGGCGGTCCTCCAGCGACTGGTAGGACATCACGGCGATCCGTCCGCCCAGCGCCAGCACGTCCAGCGCCCCCGGGATCGCCCGGTCCAGCACCTCCAGCTCGCCGTTGACCTCGATCCGCAGCGCCTGGAAGGTGCGCTTGGCCGGGTTGCCGCCGGTGCGCCGGGTGGCGGCCGGGATGGCATTGCGTACCAGATCCACCAGACGCGCACTGGTGGTGAACGGTTCCTTCTCGCGCTCCCGCAGGATCACCGAGGCGATCTTCCCGGCGAACCGCTCCTCACCGTAGACCTTGAGGATCCGGGCCAGCTGGCCGTGGGTGTAGGTGTTCAGCACCTCGGCCGCGCTCAGCCCCCGGGTCTGGTCCATCCGCATGTCGAGCGGGGCGTCCTGGGCGTACGCGAAGCCGCGCTCGGCCTCGTCCAGCTGCATCGAGGAGACGCCGAGGTCGAACAGGACGCCCTGGATCTCGGGGATGTCCAGGCGCTCCAGCACCTCGGGGATCTCGTCGTAGACGGCGTGCACCAGGGTGGCGCGGTCGCCGAAGGGGGCCAGCCGCTCGCCGGAGAGCTTGAGCGCCGCCGGGTCGCGGTCCACCGCGATCAGCCGGACCTCCGGGAACTGGGTCAGCAGGGCCTCGCTGTGCCCGCCGAGGCCGAGGGTGGCGTCGACCACCACCGCGCCCGGTCGCGAGATCGCCGGGGCGAGCGCGTCCATGCACCGCTGCAGCATCACGGGGACGTGCTTGGGGGCCGGATCGTTGGTGCTCATGCGCTGTGGCGCCCTTCTTCGGTGCGAAGCCGCCCGAGGTCCGGGAGCTCCGACCATTTTGGCCCACCGCGCACCGGAGCCGGCGCAAGGGCCTGCGGCCGGGCGGACGCGGCCCGTGGTCCCCGCCCGCTCACTGGGGGAAGGTCGTGACCGCCCGGCACCGGGGAAGGTGCGCCAGGTGGCACGGGAGCGGGTGGAGGCCACGGGCCGCGTCGGCCGCCGCACCGACCGGAAAGACCCGGTTGACGGGCCCCGACGGGTGTGCTCCACTGCGCCGCAACTCTATCGCCCACACCCCGTCAGTCAATGGCCCGCTCCGGCGCACCACCCGGGCGGCGGTACGGATCACCGCAGGTCGTGGCCGCCCCGGACGGCCCGTCGGGGACGGCCCCCGGTCCGGGCGGCGCCCTCGCGCGCCCCTGCCCGCACGGCCGCCGTGCGCCGCCGGTACACGGATCCGGCAAACCCGGACAGATCGCCCACCGGGGCCCGACCGTTGTCGATATGCACTCGGTCACAGCCTCGTGCTCTGTAGGCCTCGACCCCACCATCGGCACCGGAATCGCACTAACGTCTCCGATATGACAGTGACCCCCGACCGGCCCACGCCGACCGCCGCTGCCGACACCACCGGATCCGACATCATCGACCGCTTCGTCTCGGCCAACCGCGAGTACGCGGTGACCTTCCGAGACGGCGGCATGGACGCCCGCCCGGTCCAGAAGGTCACCGTGGTGGCCTGCATGGACGCCCGACTCGACCTGTTCGCGGCGCTCGGCCTCGAACTCGGCGACGCCCACGTCATCCGCAACGCCGGCGGCGTCGTCACCGACGACACCATCCGCTCCCTCACCATCAGCCAGCGCGCCCTGGGCACCCGCTCGATCGCGCTGATCCACCACACCGGCTGCGGTCTGCTCGGCCTCACCGAGGACTTCCGCCGCGAGCTGGAGCAGGAGGTCGGCCAGCGCCCGCAGTGGGCGGTGGAGTCCTTCGTCGACCTCGACAGCGACGTGCGCCAGTCCATGCAGCGGGTACGCACCTCGCCGTTCCTGCTGCACACCGACGACGTCCGCGGCTTCGTCTTCGACGTCCACACCGGGCTGCTCCGCGAGATCCACTGACCCCGGCCGTCCCGAAGGCCCGGCCAGCGCCGTCCGGGCCTCCGCCGGGGTGATCCCCCGGCAATCCCGCCGCGCCCGACCGGCGTTGCCCCCTCGACCGCCCCGCACCTCCCCGCCGCCCGGCCGACGCCTGCCCGCCGCCCCACCGACGTTTCCCCTGCGCTTCCGGGCCGGATGGTGACTTCTGGCCACCACCCGGGGGAGAATGCGCCTGCCGGTCAGGCCCCGAACCACCTGGGGCGGCCAGGCCGCAGGCCACACCCCGGTACCGGCTCCCCCACGGAACCGCTCCCGGAGGGGCCGCGTCAAGCATGGGGTGGGGGCCCGCCTCGGGGTGAGGCGGGCACGGTGTGCCAGGGAGCGTACGGGTGACGAGCTACAACGATCAGGCCGGTCTTGAGGGTCGTGCGGGGGGCGACCAGGGGGCCGACGGGTACCACCGGGTCGGCCTGCCCGAGCTCGGTGCCGTCGTGGACCGGGTGCGGGCCAACATCGAGAGCGTCATCGAGGGCAAGCCGGAGGCCGTCCGGATCGCGCTGACCGTGCTGCTCGCCGAGGGCCACCTGCTGCTGGAGGACGTGCCGGGCGTCGGCAAGACCATGCTGGCCAAGGCGCTGGCCAAGTCCGTCGACTGCACCGTGCGGCGCATCCAGTTCACGCCCGACCTGCTGCCCTCGGACGTCACCGGCACCAACATCTACGACCAGCAGCAGCGCGACTTCGAGTTCCGCCCGGGTGCGATCTTCGCCCAGATCGTGGTCGGCGACGAGATCAACCGGGCCTCGCCCAAGACCCAGTCCGCGCTGCTGGAGTCGATGGAGGAGCGCCAGGTCACCATCGACGGCACCAGCTACGAGCTGCCCTCGCCGTTCATGGTGGTGGCCACCCAGAACCCGGTCGAGATGGAGGGCACCTACCCCCTCCCGGAGGCCCAGCGGGACCGCTTCATGGCCCGGATCTCGATGGGCTACCCGAGCGCCGAGGCCGAGTTCGCCATGCTCGACGTGCACTCCGGCGCCAGCCCGCTGGAGGACCTCCAGCCGGTCGCGCACGCCGCCGACATCCTCAAGCTGATCGAGCTGGTGCGCACCGTGCACATCGCGGACCCGGTCCGCCGCTACGCCGTCGACCTGGTCTCCGCCACCCGCACCAGCCCCGAGCTGCGCCTGGGCGCCTCGCCGCGCGCGACCCTGCACCTGGTGCGGGCGGCCCGCGCCGCCGCCGCGCTGGACGGCCGCGACTACGTCACCCCGGACGACATCCAGCGCCTGGCCGTCCCGGTGCTCGCCCACCGGCTGATGCCGACCGCCGAGACCCAGCTCAGCCGGCGCACCTCCGAGCAGATCGTGGCCGACCTGGTCGCCCGGCTGCCGCTGCCGCGCCCGCAGGGCGGCCCGGCCGTCCGGAGGGGCTGAGGTGGGACCGTCCGACGCACCGTCGGGCCTGCGCGCCGGCCTGCGCGGTCTCACCACCCGGGGCCGCTCCTTCCTCGCCGCCGGGGTGACCGCGGTGGTCTGCGCGTACCTGCTCGACCAGGACGCGCTGCTGCGCGTCGGCGTGCTGCTCGCCGCGCTGCCGCTGGCCGCCGCGCTGCTGCTGGCCAACACCCGCTACCGGGTGGCCAGCGGCCGGCGGCTCAGCCCGCGCCGCGCCGTCGCCGGCCAGGAGGCCCGGGTCCACCTGCGGGTCGACAACGTCTCCCGGGTGCCCACCGGCCTGCTGCTGCTGGAGGACAAGGTCCCGTACGTGCTCGGGCCGCGCCCGCGCTTCGTGCTGGACCGGGTCGAGCCGCACGGCAACCGCGAGGTCTCCTACCGGGTCCGCTCCGACCTGCGCGGCCGCTACCCGCTCGGACCGCTGCAGCTGCGGCTGTCCGACCCGTTCGGCATGTGCGAGGTGAATCGTTCGTTCGCCGCCTCCGACGTGCTCACCGTGGTGCCCCAGGTCCAGGCCCTGCCGCAGGTGCGGCTGAGCGGCGAGTGGGCCGGGCAGGGCGACAGCCACACCCGCAGCCTCGCGCTGGCCGGCGACGACGACGTGATCCTGCGCGAGTACCGTCCCGGCGACGACCTGCGCCGGGTGCACTGGAAGTCCACGGCCAAGTACGGCGAACTGATGGTGCGCCGCGAGGAGCAGCCCCAGCGGGCCCGGGCCACCGTCCTGCTGGACACCCGGGAGACGGGCCACCGGGGCAGCGGCCCCGCGTCCTCCTTCGAGTGGGCGGTCAGCTGCGCCGCCTCGGTCGCCGTCCACCTGCTGGAGCGCGGCTACCAGACCCGCCTGCTGACCGACATCGGCCACAGCGTGCCCGGACCGGACGCGGGCGGCCGGAGCAGCGCCGCCGACACCTCGGGCCTGATCCTCGACGCGCTCGCCGTGGTCGACCTCTCCGACGGCGGCGGGCTGTCCCGCGCCGAGGAGCCGCTGCGCTCCGGCGGCGAGGGCCTGCTGGTCGCCGTCCTCGGCGAGCTCGACGAACCGCAGACGGCCCGGCTGGCCCGGCTGCGCAACCGCACCGGCGGCGCCGTGGCCTTCGTCCTGGACTCCGGCACCTGGTCCGGCCTGCGGCTGCTCGCCCCGGAGACCGGCGGCGACGAGTTCCGCGCCCGGGTCCAGCAGCTGCGCGAGGCCGGCTGGACGGTCCTGCCCGTCCGCGCCGGGGACTCCGTCCCCGACCTGTGGCGGGCCGCCGACCGCACCGAGGCGCCCTCCCCCTACCGACAAGGAGCCGGTGCGTGACCGCTCGGGCCAAACTGACCGTGTACTCGGCGCTGGCCACCGCACTGGCCGCGCTCTGCCTGACCCCGCTGCTCACCACCAAGGGCTGGATCACCCACGCCTTCCTGGTGGTCGCCGTCATCGCGGCGGCCGGCGCCGGCCTGCGCCGGACGCCCTTCTACCGCTGGACGGTGCCGGTCGGGCAGCTGGCCGTCCTGTTCCTGCTGCTGCTGGTCGGCTTCGCCGGCGACGGCGCCCTGTGGGGCGGCCTGGTCCCCGGGCCGCAGTCGCTGCGCACCCTGGACCACGTGCTCTCCGCGGGCCTGGACGACATCCAGGAGTACGCCATCCCGGCGCCGCCGAACGCGGGCCTGCGGCTGATCCTGGTCTCCTCGGTCGGCCTGATCGCCATCGTCGTGGACGCCGTTGCGGTGACCTACCGGCGCTCCGCGCTGGCCGGGCTGCCGCTGCTGGCGCTCTTCTCGATCGGCAACGGGCTGGCCGGCACCGGCGGGAGCTGGGTCTGGTTCGCCCTCGCGGCCGGCGGCTACCTGCTGCTGCTCTTCGCCGAGGGCCAGGACCGGATCTCCCGCTGGGGGCGGGTCTTCCGCGGCAGCTCGCGCAACTCCGAGGGCAGCGGCACGCTCAGCCTCGGCGGCCAGCGGGTCGGCGTGCTGGCCCTGGCGCTCGCCCTGCTGCTGCCGGCCTTCCTGCCGCGCTGGGACTTCGGCCTGATCCACGCCAACGGCCGCGCCGGCGCCGCCGGCGGCCTCGGGGGCGGCGCCGTCACCACCCTCGACCCGCTGGTGACGCTCGCCTCCAACGTGGCCAGGTCCAGCAACGACGAGCTGCTCACCTACACGATGGACGGCTCCCTCGCCGACACCGCCTACCTGCGCACCGGCTCGCTGGACGCGTTCGACGGCACCGAGTGGAAGCTCAGCGGGCCCGGCACGGCCGACCTCCGGGAGACCCTCCCCGTCCCCGAGGGGCAGAGCGACCTCAACGTGCCCTCGGTCCAGGGCGAGTTCCGGGTCAGCGACCGGCTGGACTCGGCCTGGCTGCCGATGCCGTACCCGGCCAGGAGCGTCACCGTCCCCAGGTTCTCCGACTGGAAGCTCGACACCCTCACCGGCAGCGTGCTGCCCGCCAAGGACAAGCCCAACGCGATCAAGGGCCTGAGCTACAAGGTCACCGCCCTGGACGTCCGGCCCACCGCCACCGAGCTGCGCCAGGCGGGCCCGGTCCCGGCCAAGGTCGCCGAGCGCTACACCGAGCTGCCCAAGGACCTGCCGCCGGTCGTCCGGGAGCAGGCGCTCGCCGTCACCAAGAACGCCTCGACCACCTACGACAAGGCGCTCGCGCTGCAGGACTGGTTCACCGGGCCGGGCTTCACGTACACCACCGCGATCAAGGGCGGCTCCGGCAACGCGGCGATCGAGACCTTCCTGCGGGACCGCAAGGGCTTCTGCGTGCACTTCGCCTCCACCATGGCGGCGATGGCCCGCAGCCTGAACATCCCCGCCCGGGTCGCGGTCGGGTTCACCCCCGGCGAGGCCAAGGGCGCCGACCGGTACCTGGTCACCGGGCTGATGTACCACGCCTGGCCCGAGCTGTACTTCCAGGGCTACGGCTGGATGCGCTTCGAGCCCACCAAGAGCCGCGGCGTGGAGCCCCGCTACACCGATCCGGTCGCCGCCCCGGCCACCGCGCCGACCCAGCAGCCGACCGCCGTCCCGCAGAACACGGCGCCCGTGCCGGTGCCGTCCAGCAGCGGCGACTGCGACGCGAAGCTGCGCCGGACGGGTGACTGCGGGGACGAGAGGAAGGCCGCCGCCGGTGCCGGCGCGGAGTCCTGGCTGCTCTCCGGACAGGTCCTCGGCACCTTCGCCGGCGTCCTGGTGCTGATCGCCCTCCTGCTCACCCCGATGGTCTGGCGGACGCTGCTGCGCCGCCGGCGGCTCGGCGCGGGCGGGCGGCGCCGGCCCGGCGGGGACGGCCCGGGGGAGCTCACCGACGCACAGGTGCTGGCCGCCTGGGACGAGTTGATCGACTCCGCCTGGGACCTCGGCATCCCGCCGGACGAGTCGCGCACCCCGCGCTCGGCCGCCCGCCGGATCGCCGAGACCGCCGAACTCGACGAGACCTCGGCCGCCGCCGCCGGGCGGGTGGCGCTGGCCACCGAGCGGGTGCTCTACGCCCGGTCCGCCGAGGTCGCCGCCCCGCTGGCGGCGGACGTCCGGACCGCCCGGGACGGCCTGCGGGCCGGGGCCAAGCGGGCCGAGCGGGTCCGCGCGGTGCTGCTGCCGGCCTCCTCGGCCAAGCTGTGGTGGCGGATGGCCGACGCGGTGCTGGCCGCCCGGCTCGCCGGCCGCCGCCGGGTCGGCCGGGTGACCGGGGCCGTCACCGGCCCGGTGCGCCGGGCCTGGGGGAAGCTGCGCCGGGGCGGGCGGAAGCCCTCCTGAGCACTGCGCACGGACAGACGCCGAGGGCGGGCAGTCGAATCGACTGCCCGCCCTCGGCGTCTGCCGTTCAGCAGGGTTTCAGAGACCGCTCTGCTCGTCCCGGCGGCGCTGCCAGCGCTGCTCCACCCGGTCCATCATCCCGGCCTTGCGCCGGGGCGCGGCGGCCGGGCGGGGGCCGGAGCCCTGTCCGGCGGGCCCGCGCCGCCAGCCCGTCACGGCGAAGACCGCGCATCCGAGCATCACCAGGAAGCCGACGATGCTGACCCAGATCTGGTCGGGGACAACCATGCCACCCATCAGCAGGCCCACGCCGACCACGAAGCCCGCCACGGCCAGGTAGACCCGCCGACGGGTGTAGGTGCGCAGCCCGGTTCCCTCAAGCGCCGACGCGAATTTGGGATCTTCGGCATACAGCGCTCGCTCCATCTGGTCGAGCAGTCGCTGCTCGTGCTCCGAGAGCGGCACGGAGTCCTCCTACTCGTCGGTCGCGGATGCGACCGGTCCACCGCCCCGGTCGGGGTGGCAAAGTCCAATCAGCCTTCAGAACACGCGGTCGGACGCCTGTGCGGGGGACCCGGCCCGTGTCGTCCATATGCCCCATGCATCCGGCTGTCATGCTTTCCGGCTTTACCCAGATCATACGGTCCAGGGCCCCGTTGCGGGGTGGTCGGCCACGCGTGGGCCGGGCCACTTCAGCGGGTCCTGGGCCGCACTGGGCTCAACGCCGCGACCCCCGGACAAGTGCCCGACCCGATGGAATCGGCCGGGAGCTGGGGAGCTTCCGAGGAGACCGGGAGGAGATGGTCGGGAGATCGGCCGGAGAACGGACGTCGGACGGCCGGTGGACGGTGTGCGAAGCGAGGGCCGCCCCCGGTCTCCGGGGCGGCCCTCGCCCGGCGGCTCAGGCCAGGGTGGCGAGCAGGTGCAGCTGGGTCGCGACGGCGTGGAAGGCGGGCTGCCCGGCGGCGGCCTCCTCCAGCTTGAGCAGGGCGTCCAGCGCGCCGGGCTCGGCGTCCACCAGCGCCCCGGGGACCAGGTCGGCGAAGACCCGTACACCGTGCACCGACTCCACCCGCAGGCCGGCGCCGGTCGCCAGCCGGGCGAGCTCGTCGCCGGTGAAGCGGCGCGGCATCGGGTCGCCCTCGCCCCAGCGGCCGTCCGCGGCCTCCAGCACGGTTCGAGCGTCGGTGAAGTGACCGGCGAGCGCGCGGGCCAGCACCGCGCCGTTGCGGTTGGCCGCCAGCAGGCTGACCAGACCGCCGCCGCGCAGGGCACCGGCCAGGCTGCCGAGCGCGTCGGCCGGGTCGTCCACGACCTCCAGCACGCCGTGGCAGAGCACCGCGTCGACGCTCTTCGGGGCGACCAGCTCGGGCAGCGTCTGGGTGTCGCCCTGGACGGCGCGGACCAGGTCGGTGACGCCGGCCTCGGCGGCCCGGCGCTCCAGCGCGAACAGCGCGTCCGGGCTGGGGTCGACCACGGTGACGCGGTGGCCGAGCCGGGCGACCGGCACGGCGAAGTTGCCGGTGCCGCCGCCGGTGTCGACCACGTCGAGCACGGGCTGGTCCAGCTCGGCGGCCCGCTTCTCCAGGGCCGCCCGCACCACCTCCCACACCACGGCGGTACGCAGGGCGCTGCGGGGACGCGTCGGGTACACGGTGGAACTCCTTGGCACGTGCAGATCGATCGGGATGCCACCACCTTAGACCGGCCGGGCGCCCGGGCCGCGCCGCTGGTCACCGGGCACGCCCCGGGTCGCACCGCCCGGCGCCCGCTACCCCGCGCCCTCGTCGAGCGGCAGCCGCGGGGCCGGCGGCCGCGGATGCAGGCCGAGCAGCCGTTCGACCAGGCGAAGGAAGAGGGCGGAGTTGCGGATCAGGTCGTCGGCGTCCCGGGCCGAGGCGGCACCCCGGATCCCGGCCTCGGCGGCGGCCCGGCGGCGGGCGCCGGCCGCGAAGTACACGGCCCACTCGGCGAGCTCGGGCGCCATCTCGGGCAGGACCTCCCAGGCGCTGCGGATGGCCTTGCGCCGGCGGGGGCTCTTCTCCGGGCGGCCGCGCACCGCGAGCACCGCGGCGACGGTGCGCAGCGCCGCGAGGTGCGCGGCGGCGTAGCGCTCCAGCGGGTCCTCCAGGTCGCGGGCCCGGGCGAGGGTGCGGTGCGCGTCGGCGAGCAGGTCGAGGGCGGCGGGCGGCGCGGAGACCCGGCGCAGCACCGGGTGGACGTCCCCGGCGGGGCGGCGGTCGGCGGGTTGGGCGGCGGAGTGGAGGCGGGCGGTGACGGGCTCCGGATGGCTGATGGTCATGGTCTCCCCCGATCCGAGGCAGCGCACGGGCCGGATGGTCCGTACCCCTCCATCGTGAACGGCACCACTGACAACGGGCCCCTGGGCGTTCGCATGCCCGTACCGGGGCCGGACATGGGGCCGGGCGGCAACCGGCCACCGGCACTCCCCCGTCCCGGTCCCGCCGTACGCTGCCGCCCCGCACCTGCCGAAGCGCCGTCCCCCCACGGGCGGCGCTGCGCAACTCCCCGGGTCGCCGGTCCCCCCGGCGCGCTCCGCCGCCCCGTGTCGGCGGTGCGCGGACCCTGACCGGCTCCGGTGCGGACCGCGGTGCCGTCCGCCGGCCTCCCCGGCCGAGTGGACGCCACCTGCCCGCGTCCCGGGCCGAGGCGCCCGACGCGCCGCTGTCCCGGTGCCACTACTTTCCCGTCTGCGCAGGTCGCAGGCCATCCGTTGAGGTACTCAACCGCGTAACTGAGTATCCGTACTCAGTTCCCCCGGATTCCCCGGACCGGGGCCGGGAACCGGTCGGCGCCCGCCGCGCGTCCCGGTACGGTACGGCGAGGCCGGGCGGACCGGTCGGCACTGCGAGGAGGGGACCGATGTCGATCCTTCCGCTGATCTTCACCAGCGGGCTGGCCAGCGGGATCAACGCGTACGCCGTGGTGCTGCTGCTCGGCCTGCTGGGCCGGTTCGCCGACGCGCAGTCGGTACCGGCCGCGCTGGAGCGCACCGACGTCCTGATCGCCGCCGGCGTGCTGTTCCTGCTGGAGGCGGTGGCCGACAAGATCCCGTACGTGGACTCGCTCTGGGACACCGTCCACACCGTGATCCGCCCGATCGCGGGCGCCACCGTCGGCGCGCTGCTGGCCAGTGCCGACCCCGGCTCGCTCGGCGAGGTCGCGGCGGGCGCGATGGGCGGCACCACGGCGTTGGTCAGCCACCTGGTGAAGGCCTCGCTGCGGATGGCGGTCAACACCTCGCCGGAGCCGGCCAGCAACATCGCGGTCAGCCTGGCCGAGGACGTCTCGGTCGCCGCCCTGGTCACCCTGGCGATCTTCCACCCCTGGCTGGCCGCCTCGATCTCCGCCGTGCTGCTGGCCGTCGGGCTGCTGCTGGTCTGGTTCGCGATCAGCCGGATCCGCCGGTTCCGGGCCCGCCGCCGCGAGCGCAGGGCCGCCCGCGCGGCGGGCACCCGGCCGGAGCAGGGCGTGTACACGCCCTAGGATCGGGTGCCATGGCACGGATCGTCATCATCGGCGCAGGAATGAGCGGGCTCGCGGCGGCCTCCCGGCTGGCCACCCTCGGACACCGGGTGACGGTCTGCGAGGCGGGCGGCACCTACGGCGGCATGGTCGGCCGCCACGAGCGCGACGGCTTCGCCTTCGACACCGGCCCCGGTCTGCTCACCCTCCCCGCGGTCTACCGCGACCTGGCGCTGAAGACCGGCCGGGAGCCGCTGGAGGAGCTGGTCGAGCTGGCCCCGGTCGACCCGGAGAGCCGCCACCTGTTCCCCGACGGCACCGCTCTGCTGCTGCCCAACGCCTCCCGCGGCGGCGTGATCCAGGCGCTGGACGGCGCGTTCGGCCCCGGCTCGGGCGCGCGCTGGAGCGAGGTGATGAACCACGGCCGGACGGTGTGGGAGGCCACCCGGCGCCCGCTGCTGGAGGAGCCCCTCCCGGCCGACCCGACCCCGCTGCACACCGATCCGTACCCCGCCCCGCCCCGCAGGGGCCTGGCCCGGCTGCGCCGCGCGCCCTGGACGCTCGCCGACGTGGCCGCCCGCGAGCTCGGCGGCCACCCCGGGCTCACCGCCCTGCTGCACGAGCACGCCCTGCGCTTCGGCCTCGACCCGCGCACCGCCCCGGCGAGCGCGACCGTGCTGCCGTACATGGAGCAGTCCTTCGGCGTCTGGTACGTCAGCGGCGGCATCCGCGCGCTGGCCGACGCGGTGTACCGCCGGTGCGAGCAGCGCGGGGTGGCGTTCCGCTTCGACAGTCCGGTCGAGGAGGTGCTGGTCGACGGGGGGCGCGCGGTCGGCGTCCGGCTGGCGAAGGGCGGGGAGCTGCCCACCGACGTGGTCGTCTCGGCCGTGGACGCCCGGGGCTCCGGCATCGCCGGCCTCGACCCGCACCCGCACGGGGAGGCGCTGCCGCCCGGCCGGCTCTGCGTGCTGCTCGCGCTGCGCGGCGCCCGGCCGGCCGGTACCGCGCACCGGACGGTGGTGCACGCCGCCGACCCGGCCGCCGAGGCGGCCGCGGTCTTCGGCGGGCTCCCGCCGGTGGACCGTCCGACCGTGCAGGTCCTGCGCCCTGACGATCCGTCGCTGCGGCCGGACGGCGCGCACGAGAGCGTCGTCCTCACCGCCACGGTGGGGGTCACCGGCACCGACTGGTCCGACCCGGCCGTCGGCGAGCGCTGCGCCGACCGGATGGTCGCCGCGGTGGAGGCCGCCGGGATCCCGCTGCGCGAGCGGCTCCTGTGGCGGGTCGTCCGCACCCCCGCCGACACCGAGCGCGAGACGGGCGCGCGGCGCGGCTCCGTCCCGCGCCCCGCCCTGGCCGGCCTGCACGGCGGGTACCTCCAGGCGGCCAACGAGTCGGCTCCCGGCCACTACCTGATCGGCGGCACCGCACACCCCGGTGGCGGCCTGGCCCGGGTCGGCATGTCCGCCTGTATCGCGGCCGGCCTGATCGGCCCCGCCTAGGGCGTGGCCCTGTCCGGGCCCGGGCCGGTCAGCCCTGCTGCTGCCAGGTGGGCTGCTGCTGGTAGCCGTAGTCGTAGGTCGGCTGCGGGGGGATGCCCGGCTCCGGCTGCCACTGCTGCTGTTCCGGTTGCTGCTGCTGTTGCTGCTGCTCGTAGCCGTACGCGTCCGGCTGGGGCTGCTGCTGGTAGCCGCCGTACTGGTCCTGCTGCGGGGCGTAGCCGCCGTACGGATCCGGCTGGGCCGGCTGCTGCTGGTAGCCGCCGTAGCCCTGGTCGTAGGCGAAGGCGGGCTGCTGCTGCCCCTGCCACTGCTGCTGCTGTTGCTGCTGCTGCTCGTAGCCGAAGGCGTCCGGCTGAGGCTGCTGCTGCTGCTGCTGCGGAATGTCGTAGCCGGACTGGTAGGCCCCGGCGTACGGGTCCTGGGCGGGCTGCTGCTGCTCGTAGTAGCCGGAGGCGTAGACGCCGTCCTGGGCGAGCTCCTGCATCTGGAAGGCGGCGGTCTGCTCGACGGCCGGGAGCTCCTCCGCGACGGCGACGGGCACGGCCACCACGGCCTCCTCCACCGCGCTGACCTCGCCGATCCGGTCCGCCGCCGCCGCGGCGGCCGCCACGGCCGCCGCCCCGCCGGTCAGGGCGCCGAGCAGCGGGACCTTGGCGAGCGGGCCGGGAAGCGTTCCGTCGGCCTTGCGCAGCGACCAGCCGGACCCGTAGCCGCGCTTCACGGAGAGGGTGACGAAGACCTGGCCGACCGCGAACATCGCCGCGCCCGCGCCGATCACCGGGACGGATCCGAGCGCCATCCCGCCGGCCACCCCGAGGAAGCCGGCCAGGGCGAGGGCCCGCCAGTGCAGCGGAGCCCGGTTCTGCAGCAGCAGCTCGGCCACCAGCCAGAGCGCCACCACCGCCAACGCGCCGTACAGCAGCAGGTATCCGATGCCCATCCGCCCGCTACCTCCAGCTCACCCGCCCGCGCGCGCCGCGCGTGTGCGGCGACTGTACCGGTTCAACGGCCAAGGCACCGCATCGCGTTCCCGCCCCGCTCGGGCGGGAGCCGGGCAGGCCGCGTACGGACGGCTCAGCGCTGGTGCAGGCCGAGGTTCTGGTAGATCTCCAGCGTCGCCGTCGAGTGGTTGAGCGTGATGAAGTGCAGCCCGGGCACGCCCTCGGCGAGGAGCCGCTCGGACATCGCGGTGGCATGCTCCATGCCGACCTCGCGCAGCGCCGCCGGGTCGTCGACCACGGCCCGCAGCCGGGCCTCCAGGTCGGCCGGGAAGGCCGCTCCGCTCAGCTGGGGGAAGCGGTCCAGCTGCTTGGCGTTGGTGACCGGCATGATCTCCGGGATGATCGGCGTCTCGCAGCCGGCCGCCGAGACCCGGTCGCGCAGCCGCAGGTAGTCGTCGACCTCGAAGAACATCTGGGTGATCGCGTAGTCGGCCCCGGACCGGATCTTCGCGACGAAGTGGCGGATGTCCTCGTCCCAGTCGGTCGAGCGCGGGTGCATGTTCGGCGAGGCCGCGACACCCACGCAGAAGTCGCCGATGCCCTTGATCAGCTCGACCAGCTCGTACGCGTAGGTGACGCCCTGCGGGTGGCTGACCCACTCGCCCCGCGGGTCGCCGGGCGGGTCGCCCCGCACCGCGAGGACGTTGCGCACCCCCTGGTCGGCGTACTGGCCGATGATGTTGCGCAGCTCGGCGACCGAGTGGTCCACCGCCGTGAGGTGGGCGACCGGGGTCAGCGTGGTCTCGGTGGCGATCCGGCCGACGATGTTGACCGTGCGCTCCCGCGAGGAGCCGCCCGCGCCGTACGTCATGCAGACGAAGTTGGGGTCGAGCGGTTCGAGCCGCCGGATGGCGTCCCAGAGCCGCTGCTCGCCGACCTCGGTGCGCGGGGGCATGAACTCGAAGGAGAAGGACCGCTTGCCGGCCGCCAGAAGCTCGCGAACCGTCAGCGCGCGGTCCGGTCGGGTGGAAGCGATACCGAGTGCCATGCTGGCAGGTTAACCGTCACGCGCTGGACACGGACAACTCGGGTCCACGGATTGAGACACCTGGTGGACGGGATTCCGCTTCCGTTCGGACGCCCTTCGCGGGCCCCGCCGGACCGCGGTCCGTACGGCTGTTCCCAGCCGCCCGGCTAGGCTGGCCGCATCCCAGCGAACCTCCGGAGCCTCATCGTGACCTCGTCCAGCAACCGGCCGGCCAACCCCATTGATCTGGAGGACGTGCGGACGCGCGTCAACGCCGCCCTGGCCGGGTTCATGGACGGCCAGTCGGCCCTGCTGGGGAAGATCTCCCCGCAGCTCGCGCCCGCCACCGAGGCGCTGCGCGACTTCCTGCTGGACGGCGGCAAGCGGCTGCGCCCGGCCTTTTGCTACTGGGGTTGGCGCGGCGCCGGCGGGCCGTCCGAGAACGACGGGATCGCACACGCGGCGGCCGCCCTGGAACTGCTCCAGGCGAGCGCCCTGGTGCACGACGACCTGATGGACCGCAGCGACACCCGGCGCGGCCTGCCCTCCGTCCACCGCCGCTTCGAGGCGCTGCACCGGGAGAGCGGCTGGCGCGGCGACCGCGAGCAGTACGGCGCCTCGGCGGCGGTGCTGCTCGGCGACCTGCTGCTGATCTGGTGCGACGAGCTGTTCCTGCGCTCCGGCCTGGAGCCGGCCGCCGTGCTGGCCGCCAAGCCGGTGTTCGACCTGATGCGCACCGAGGTCATGGTCGGCCAGTACCTGGACGTGCTGGAGCCGGTCGCGGGCGACTCCACCGACGGGGGCGCCCTGGACCGGGCGCAGACCGTCCTGCACTACAAGTCGGCGAAGTACACGATCGAGCGACCGCTGCAGGTCGGGGCGCTGCTGGCCGGCGCCGGGCCGGAGCTGGTCGAGGCGTACTCGGCGTTCGGCCTGCCGCTGGGCGAGGCGTTCCAGCTCCGCGACGACCTGCTGGGCGTCTTCGGCGACCCGGCGGTCACCGGCAAGCCGGCCGGGGACGACCTGCGCGAGGGCAAGCGCACGCTGCTGGTCGCGCACGCGATGCGCGGACTGCCCGCCGCCGACGCCCGCCACCTGGACGAGCGGCTCGGCGCGCCGGACCTCGCGCCCGAGGAGGTCGCCGGCCTGCGCGCCCTGGTGGAGCGCAGCGGCGCGGCCGAGAAGGTGGAACGGCGGATCGAGGAGCTGATGAACCATTCGCTGGCCGCGCTGGCGGCGGCGCCGCTGGCGGACGAGCGGGCCCGCACCGCCCTGCTGGCACTGGCCGAGGCCGCCACCGTCCGCAAGTACTGAGCCCTGCGGTCGGCGGCGGCCGGGCGGGCGGTCAGGCCCGCAGCCGCCGGGCCAGCTCGGCGGCGGCCGCCTGCGGGTCGTCCGCGCCGGTGATCGCGCGCACCACCACGACCCGGCTCGCCCCGGCCGCCAGCACCTCGTCGAGGTTGCCCAGGTCGATGCCGCCGATGGCGAACCACGGGCGGTCGGTGGTCTGCCGCGCCGCGTACGAGACCAGGCCGAGGCCCGGCGCGTGGCGGCCCGGCTTGGTCGGGGTGGGCCAGACCGGGCCGGTGCAGAAGTAGTCCACGCCGGGCTCGGCGATCGCCGCGTCCACCTCGGACTCGGCGTGGCAGGACCGTCCGATGACCACGTCCTCGCCGAGGATCGCCCGGGCGGCCGGCACCGGCAGGTCGTCCTGCCCGAGGTGCAGCACCTCGGGGCGGGCCGCGTGCGCGACGTCGGCGCGGTCGTTGACGGAGAGCAGCTTGCCGTGCCGGCGGCAGGCGTCCGCGAAGACCTCCAGCGCCGCGAGCTCCTGCTTGGCCTCCAGGCCCTTGTCCCGCAGCTGGACGATGTCCACCCCGCCGGCCAGCGCCGCGTCGAGGAACTGCGCGAGGTCGCCCTGCTCGCGACGGGCGTCGGTGCACAGGTAGAGCCGGGCGTCGGCGAGCCGCCGGCGCAGGGTGTCCGCCGCCATCAGATCAGCATCGCCTGGGCGCGGCGCTTCACCTCGGTGCCGCGGTTCTCCTGCAGTGCCTGGATCGGGCTGCCGGGCAGCGACGGGTCCTCGGTGAAGAGCCACTCCAGGATCTCCACGTCGTTGTACCCGCAGTCGCGCAGCACCGTCAGGGTGCCGGACAGGTGCTTGACCAGCCCGGTGCCGTCGATGAACGCGGCCGGTACCTGGAGCGACCTGTTCGGGCCGCGCCGGACGGCGATCAGCCCGCCGCTCTTGACCAGGTCGCGCACCTCGGTGACCCGCACCCCCCACTGCTCCGAGATGTCGGGCAGGTACATCCACTCGGTGACCAGGGATTCAATCTTGCTTTCGATCTCACTCACGCCACCAGACTGCCACCTCCGCGGCCCGCCGCGCACCAAACGCCCGTCCGCGCTACCCCGCGACGGCCGACTTCAGGGGCACGGCGGGGTCCGCCGCCCGGGCCGCGTCCAGTGCCGTGCCGCGCTCGATCAGCCGCCGCCCCTGGGTCAGATCGCGCGGGCGGTCCACCGTGAGCAGGGCCCGCAGCGCGCCGTCGCGCAGCCAGAGCACCGCCCAGGTCGGGTCCTGCGGGGAGCCGCGGTGGACGAGCTCGTCGCCCTCGCCGTGCCGTCCGGCGTACTGCACCATCCGGCCGAACTGCTCCGACCAGAAGTACGGCACCGGGTCGTACGGCGCGTGCGCGCCGAGCACGGAGGCGGCGGCCGCCTCTCCCGACTGCAGCGCGTGGTCCCAGTGCTGGACGGTCAGCCGGGCGCCGGAGCGCGCCGAGGGGTAGCTGACGCAGTCCCCCGCCGCGAAGACCCCGGGCAGGCCGGTGCGCAGCCGCTCGTCCACCAGGACGGCCCCGGCGGCGTCCAGCGCGACCCCGGAGCCGGCCAGCCAGCCGGTCGCCGGGCGGGCGCCGATCCCGACCACCACCTCGTCGGCGGGCAGGTGCGAGCCGTCCGCCAGCAGGACCGCGCCGGGCTCCACGGCCGCGACGCCGACGCCGCAGCGCAGCGCGACCCCGGCCTCGGCGTACCAGGCGGCCATCGCCCGGCCGATCTCGACGGGCAGTGCGGCGGGGACGGGCGCCGGGCCCGCCTCGACCACGGTGACCTCGCAGCCGGCCGCCCGGGCGGCGGTGGCCACCTCGGCGCCGATCCAGCCCGCGCCGACCAGCACCAGGCGCAGGCCGGGCCGGAGCAGGGCGCGCAGGGCCAGCGCGTCGTCCAGGGTGTGCAGCACATGGGCGCGCTCGGCGCCGGGCAGGGCCCGCGGGGCGGCCCCGGTGGCGATCACCAGGGCGTCGTACGGCAGGTCGCCGTCGTCGGTGTGCAGCATGCCGGGGGTGTGCGGCGTGCCGGGGGTGAGGCCGGTGGCGCGGCGGCCGGTGAGCAGCTCGACGCCCAGCTGCGGGAGGTCGATGTCGAGCGTGGTGGCGTCGGCCTTGCGGAGCAGCACCTCCTTGGAGAGCGGCGGCCGGTCGTACGGCGCGTGCGGCTCCTCGCCGACCAGGACGATCCGCCCCTGCCAGCCGCCCCGCCGCAACCCCGCCGCGCACTGCGCCCCGGCCAGCCCGGCACCGACGACGACCACCCGATCCGTCCCGCTCAGCTCTCCCACGCCGTCACTGTACCCAGCCGCCCCGGACGCCCGGGGCGGCCCCCGGACGGGCCCGGGGCGGGCGCTGTCCACCCCTCGTACGCGCCTTCGGCGGCGGCAACCCCCGGAGTTAAGGTGGGGGCACCATCACGGGAGCCCGGCGAACCGGGCTGAGAGGCGGGCTGGCACGGCCCGCGACCGTCCGAACCTGATCCGGGTCATTCCGGCGAAGGGAGAGAGCGACTTTGACACGCTTGGCACCGGGTACCCACGCCGACGTCCTGGTGATCGGCGGGGGCGTCATCGGCCTCGCCGTCGCCTGGCGGGCGGCACAGCGCGGGCTGCGGGTCGTCGTGGTCGACCTGGACCCCGGCGGCGGCGCCGCCCGGGTCGCGGCGGGCATGCTCGCACCGGTCACCGAACTCCAGTACGGCGAGGAGCCGCTGCTGCGCCTCGGAATGGCCTCCAACGAGCGGTACGCCGCCTTCGCGGCCGAGCTCACCGAGGCGAGCGGCGGCGAGGACACCGGTTACCGCCGGTGCGGCACCATCGCCGTCGCCCTCGACTCCGACGACCGCGAGGAGCTCCGCGAGCTGCACGCCTTCCACCGGCGGCTCGGCCTGGACTCGCACTGGCTGACCGGCCGTGAGGCCCGCAAGCTCGAACCCATGCTGGCCCCCGGGGTCCGCGGCGGCCTGCACGTCACCGACGACCACCAGGTGGACGGCCGCCGGCTGCTCACCGCTCTGCTGCTGGCCGGCGAGGCCGCGGGCGTCGTCGTCCGGCGTGCCGAGGCGGTCGAGCTGCTGGTCGCGGGCGACCGGGCGGTCGGTGCCCGGCTGTCCACCGGCGAGAGCGTCACCGCCGACCAGGTCGTGCTCGCCGCCGGCCCCCGCAGCCATCTGCTGCCCGGTCTGCCCGAGGGCGTGCTGCCCGCGATCCGCCCGGTCAAGGGCCAGATCCTGCGGCTGCGCGTCCCCGCGCCCTACCGGCCGTTCCTCTCCCGCAACGTCCGCGCGGTGGTGCGCGGCCAGCACCTCTACCTGGTGCCGCGCGAGGACGGCGAGCTGGTGATCGGCGCGACCAGCGAGGAGCAGGGCTACGACACCACCGTCACCGCCGGCGGGGTGTACGAGCTGCTGCGCGACGCCCACGAGCTGGTCCCCGGCATCACCGAGCTGCCGCTGGTGGAGACCTGCGCCGGCCTGCGCCCGGGCTCGCCGGACAACGCGCCGCTGCTCGGTCCGACCGCACTGCCCGGCCTGGTCGCCGCCACCGGGCACTACCGCAACGGCGTCCTGCTCACCCCGGTGACGGGCGACCTGGTCGCCGAGTACCTGGCCACCGGCACGACGCCCGAGCTCGCCGAACCGTTCTCCCCCACCCGCTTCACCACGAAGGTCCCCGCATGAGCGAGATCGAACTCACCGTCAACGGCGAGCCCCGCCAGGTGCCCGCCACGACCACCCTCGCCGAGGTGGTGGCCGCCCTCAGCCAGGCCAACTCCGGCGTCGCCGCCGCGCTCAACGAGGCCGTGGTGCCCCGTGGTTCGTGGCCGCTCACGCGGCTCGCGACGGGCGACCGGGTGGAGATCCTCACCGCCGTCCAGGGGGGCTGACCGATGGTCCACTCCCGCGGCGACGACAAGGACGCGCTGACGATCGCCGGTACCGCCTTCGGCTCCCGCCTGATCATGGGCACCGGCGGCGCCCCCAGCCTGGAGGTCCTGGAGCAGGCCCTGCGGATCTCCGGCACCGAGCTGACCACCGTCGCGATGCGCCGGGTCGACGCCACCACCCAGGGCTCGGTGCTGGACGTGCTCACCCGCAACGGCATCCGCATCCTGCCCAACACGGCCGGCTGCTTCACCGCCGGCGAGGCCGTGCTGACGGCCCGGCTGGCCCGCGAGGCGCTCGGCACCGACTGGGTCAAGCTGGAGGTGATCGCCGACGAGCGCACCCTGCTGCCGGACCCGATCGAGCTGCTGGACGCCGCCGAGACCCTGGTCGACGACGGCTTCACCGTCCTGCCCTACACCAACGACGATCCGGTGCTGGCCCGCAAGCTGGAGGACGTCGGCTGCGCGGCGATCATGCCGCTGGGCTCGCCGATCGGCTCCGGCCTGGGCATCCGCAACCCGCACAACTTCCAGCTGATCGTGGAGGGCGCCAAGGTCCCGGTGATCCTGGACGCGGGCGCCGGCACCGCCTCGGACGTGGCGCTGGCGATGGAGCTGGGCTGCTCGGCGGTGATGCTGGCGTCGGCGGTGACGCGCGCTCAGGACCCGGTGCTGATGGCCGACGCGATGCGCCGCGCCACCGAGGCCGGCCGCCTCGCGTACCGGGCGGGCCGGATCCCGCGCCGCTTCCATGCCGAGGCCTCCTCGGCGATGGCCGGGCGGGCCGACCTGGACACCCGGGAGCGCCCCGCCTTCTGACCGTCCCGCCCCGGCCGCGTCCGGGCGCCGACTCGACACCGTCCGAGGCCGTTCGACGCTGTTCGACGTGTCACAAGCCGGGCACAGAGCCCCGGGGGGCGGTGTCCCCCGGGGCCCGTGCCCGGCCGCGCCACTACACTCGCCGGGTGGACATGGCACTGCACGACCCCCTGATCGGTACCCTGCTCGACGGTCGGTACCGGGTCGAGCAGCGCATCGCGACCGGCGGGATGTCCACCGTCTACCGGGGCACCGACACCCGGCTCGACCGGGTCGTGGCGCTCAAGGTGATGCACCCCTCGCTCGCCGGGGACGACGGTTTCACCAGCCGGTTCATCCGCGAGGCCAAGGCGGTCGCCCGGCTCGCGCACCCCAACGTGGTCAACGTCTTCGACCAGGGTGCGGACGGCGGAAACGTTTTCCTCGCCATGGAGTACGTGCCCGGCCGCACCCTGCGCGACCTGCTGCGCGACCGCGGCGCGCTGTCCATCCGGGCCGCCCTGGACATCCTGGAGCCGGTGCTGGCCGCCGTCGGCGCCGCCCACCGGGCCGGGCTGGTCCACCGGGACGTCAAGCCGGAGAACGTGCTGATCACCGACGACGGCCTGGTCAAGGTCGCCGACTTCGGCCTGGTCCGGGTGCTGAACACCGCCGACGGCGAGGTCACCTCCACCACCGCCACCAGCGGCACCGTGCTCGGCACGGTCTCCTACCTCGCCCCCGAGCAGATCCGCCCCGGCGCCGACACCGACCAGCGGGTCGACGTCTACGCGGCCGGCATCCTGCTGTACGAGATGCTCACCGGCCGGCGTCCGCACACCGGCGAGAACCCCGTCCAGGTCATGTACCGCCACCTGCACGAGGACGTGCCCGCGCCCTCGCTCACCGTGCCCGGCGTCGTCCCCGAGCTGGACGCGATAGTGGCCGGCGCCTGTGCGCGCGACCCGCAGGCCCGCCCGTACGACGCGGTCGAGCTGCTGGCCGCCCTCCAGCGGGTCCGCCGCACGCTCACCGCCGCCCAGCTGGACGCCGAGCCGCCCGCCTCCACCCGGCCCAGCCCGCAGTACCCGACCAGCGAGCCGACCTCGGTGATCCAGCCGGGCGCGGCGGTCCGGGCGCCCGCCGAACGCACCAGCGTGCTGGACGTGCCGCCGGAGCTGATGGAACAGCTGCTCACCGAGCCGCGCCCGTACGACGAGCCGGCGCCGGCGCGCACCCCCCGCGCGGCGGGCCTGCTGCGCCGGCTGCCGCGCAAGCCGCTGATCTGGGCCTCCGTGCTGGCGGCTCTGGTGCTGCTGGTCGGCGGCACCACCTACGCGCTGTCCGGGGCGCTGTACGGAGCGGTGCCCGGCGTGCTGGGCAAGGACCGGGCCGAGGCGCAGCGGATCCTGGACGGCGCGGGCATGCACGGGCGGTTCACCGAGGTGTACAGCGAGAGCGTTCCGGCCGGGCAGGTGGTCTCCACCGATCCCGGGGTCGGCGCGCGGGCCCGCAAGAGCGACGCCGTCACCGTCACCGTCTCCCGGGGGCCGAAGCGGATCGCCGTGCCGGACGTCACCGGCAAGCCGGCCGACCAGGCCGCGTCCCTGCTGACCGGCGCCCAGCTGTCCCGGGGCGGCACCACCGAGACCTACCACGACACCGTGCCGGAGGGTTCGGTGATCAGCAGCTCGCCCGCCGCCGGGGCGCAGGTGCCGGAGAACACGGCGGTCGCGCTGGTGGTCAGCAAGGGCATGGTGCCGATCCCGGACGTGACCGGGATGTCCAAGGACGACGCCGCCAAGGCCCTGCAGGCCGCCGGATTCGCGATGCAGAGCAGCGGCGTCAACCTGTTCGGCACCGGCAAGGTCTCCAGCCAGTCCCCCGCTCCCGGCGAGCGCCGGCCGCAGCGCACCGTGGTGACGGTCACCTTCCCGTTCCTCTAGGACACCCGCCGGGTCCCGGCCCCCGCGCGCGGCCGCACGGCTGGGGCTCGCGTCCGGCCGGGCGTAGCGTGGAGTCAGGTCTGCCCGGCCCCGCGTGCCGCCTGTGGGCTGCAGCGCCGGGACCTCCGGTCGGGGCTGCGCGGCGGCCGCTACCCGAGGAGTGTGGTCGCCATGGGCGGACCCACCGTCGAGGACTTGAGGGAGCGCGTGCGGGGCGTGGTGGTCACGCCCGCGGACGAGGGGTACGAGGAGGCCCGCCGGGTCTACAACGGCATGGTCGACCGCCGGCCCGCCGTGGTGGTCCGGGTCGCCAACGCCGGGGACGTGATCGCCGCCGTGGACCACGCCCGGGAGAACGGCCTGGACCTGGCCGTGCGCGGCGGCGCCCACAGCGCACCGGGCTTCGGGACCTGCGACGACGGCCTGGTGATCGACTTCTCCGGCCTGCACGGGGTGCGGATCGACCCGGAGCGCCGGACCGCCCGCTGCGAGGGCGGCGTCACCTGGGGCGACCTGAACGCCGCCGGGTACGCCTTCGGGCTCGGCGTCACCGGCGGGATCATCTCCACCACCGGGATCGCCGGGCTCACCCTGAACGGGGGCTTCGGCCATCTGGCCCGCGGAATGGGCCTGAGCTGCGACAACCTGATCTCGGCGGACGTCGTCACCGCCGACGGGCGGTTCCACACGGTGAGCGCGGAGCAGGAGCCCGAGCTGTTCTGGGCGCTGCGCGGCGGCGGCGGCAACTTCGGCGCGGTGACGTCCTTCGAGTACCGGCTGAGCCCGGTCAAGGACGTGATCGCCGGGCCGATGGTCTTCGAGCTGGAGTACGCCGGCGACGTGTTGCGCTTCTACCGCGAGTTCATCCAGGACGCCCCGGAGCAGCTGGGCCTGTTCCCCGGATTCCACATCGCGCCGCCGCTGCCGTTCGTCCCCGAGGACCGGGTCGGCGACAACTTCATCCTGCTGGTGCCGTGCTGGTCCGGTCCGCCGGCGGAGGCCGAGAAGGTCCTGGCGCCGCTGCGGGACGCCGCCCCGATGCTGGCCGAGGGCGTCGGCCCGGTGCCGTACCCGGCGTTCGGCGCGGCCTTCGACCCGCTGCTCCCGCCGGGCCTGCAGCAGTACTGGAAGGGCCTCTTCGCGGGCGAGCTGACCGACGGGGCGATCGCGGCCCATCTGGAGTACGGCCGCCTGGTGCCGACGGTCAACTCGGGGGTGCACATCTACCCGATCAACGGCGCCTGCCACCGGGTGCCCGCCGACGGCACGGCGTTCGCCTACCGCGACGCCACCTTCGCCACCGTGATCGCCGGGGTCTGGCCGGACCCGGCCGACAACGCCGCGAACACCTCCTGGGTCCGTGACTACTACGCCGCGCTCGCCCCGCACTCCGAGGCGGGCGGCTACATCGGCTTCATGGACCACGACGACCAGCACCGCATCCAGGACAACTACCGGGGCAACTACGACCGGCTGGCGCAGGCCAAGCGGCGCTACGACCCGGGCAACCTGTTCCACCTCAACCAGAACATCAAGCCGGGCACAGCGGCCTGACGCGCTACCGCAGCGGGCCGTCGCCCGGTTCCTCCTGGTAGGAGTAGCGCTGCTCGCTCCAGGGGTCGGCGAGGTTGTGGTAGCCGCGCTCCTCCCAGAAGCCGCGCCGGTCGGCCCTCATGTACTCCACCGCCCGGACCCACTTGGGGCCCTTCCAGGCGTACAGCTGCGGGACGACCAGCCGGACCGGGAAGCCGTGCTCGGCGGTGAGCGGTTCGCCGTTGCGGTGGGTGGCGAAGACCGTCCGGGGGTCGGCGAAGTCGGCGAGCCGCAGGTTCGCGCTGTAGCCGTACTCGGCCCAGACCATGACATGGGTGACGCCGGGCGCGGGGGGCACCTGTTCGAGGACGAGCGAGGCCGACACGCCCGTCCACTCGTTGCCGAGCATCGAGAACTTGGTCACGCAGTGGAAGTCGGCGTGCACGGTGGCGCGGGGCAGGGCGGTGAAGCCGGCGAAGTCCCAGCTGTGCTTCTCTGCCGAGGCGGTCGCGCCGAACACCTGGAAGTCCCAGGTCAGCGGCTTGAAGCGGGGCACGGGCCCGTAGTGCAGGGCGGGCCAGCCGCGTTGCGGGCGCTGACCCGGAGGGAGCCTCGGGTCAGACGGCGGAAGCGGTTCTTGTTCGGACTGACCCATGGCTCCATGGTGACAGACGGCGGACGACGCCCAGCGCGCGCCCCTTTGAGGTGGTGTGCGCCCGCCCGTACGGGTTAATAGAGGACCAAATCGTATATTCCGACACATGTCCGAGTGAGTGTGAACTTACTGGAATTTCGCCCCATTCCGGTGCCAGGATGCGCGGGAAGCCGGTGGGTACGGCCGTGATTCCCGGACGCAGAGCAGGAAGGCACCCCCCATGAAGGGCGACAAGGATGTCATCGAGTTCCTCAACGAGCAGCTCACCGCCGAGCTGACCGCGATCAACCAGTACTTCCTGCACGCGAAGATGCAGGAGAACTTCGGCTGGACGAAGCTCGCCAAGTACACCCGGCACGAGTCCTTCGACGAGATGAAGCACGCCGAGGTGCTCACCGACCGGATCCTGTTCCTGGACGGGCTGCCGAACTACCAGCGGCTCTTCCACGTCCGGATCGGCCAGACCGTCAAGGAGATGTTCGAAGCGGACCGCCAGGTCGAGGTCGAGGCGATCGACCGGCTGCGGCGCGGGATCGTGGTGATGCGGGCCAAGGACGACGTCACCTCGGCGAACATCTTCGAGTCCATCCTGGCGGACGAGGAGCACCACATCGACTACCTCGACACCCAGCTGGAGCTGCTGGAGAAGCTCGGGGAGCCGCTCTACCTCGCCCAGCTGATCGAGCAGCCGGAGTCGTGACGCGGCCGGCGTGACCGGGTGCGGCCGCTCAGGCCGCGCGCAGCGGTATCGCGACGGCCGGGAGCGGAGCGTGCGGATGGGACTGCGGGGCCTGGAGCTCCTCGGCCTCGGGGTCGGCCAGGCCCAGCCGGGCCGCCAGCCGGGCCGTCGGGCACGGGCGCGCACCGTGCTCGCCCAGCAGCGCCTGGATCCGTCGCACGCAGGAGCCGCAGTCGGTGCCGGCCTTGCAGCCCTTGGCGATCTGGCGCGGGGTGTTGGCACCCGCGTCGATCTCCTTCTTCACCTGGGCCTCGGTGACCGCATGGCACATGCACACGTACATCGCGGTCTCTCCCGGGGTGGTGCGAGCTGATCTGCCGAGTGATCTTGACTAAGGCTTGCCTTAGTTCACTGAGCCTCACCTTACCTGGCGATCCGGACAGGAAAAAGCCCCTCCGGGCTCGGGAATCCCGAATCCGGAGGGGCTTTCGTCACATCGCCGCCCTGGAGAGGGCGCGGGGCCGGTGCGGGGTCAGTGACCGCCGCGGTACATCTCGGCCACCAGGAACGCGAGGTCCAGCGACTGGCTGCGGTTGAGGCGCGGGTCGCAGGCCGTCTCGTAGCGCTGGTGCAGGTCGTCGACCAGCACCTCGTCGCCGCCGCCGACGCACTCGGTGACATCGTCGCCGGTCAGCTCCACGTGGATGCCGCCCGGGTGGGTGCCGAGGGCGCGGTGCACCTCGAAGAAGCCCTTGACCTCGTCGAGCACGTCGTCGAAGCGGCGGGTCTTGTGGCCGCTGGAGGCCTCGAAGGTGTTGCCGTGCATCGGGTCGCAGATCCACACCGGCTGGGCGCCGGACGCGGTGACCTTCTCCACCAGGGTGGGCAGGTGGTCGCGGACCTTGCCCGCACCCATCCGGGTGATGAAGGTGAGCCGGCCGGGCTCGCGCTCCGGGTCCAGCCGCTCGATCAGGGTGAGCGCCTCGTCGACCGAGGTGGTCGGGCCCAGCTTCACGCCGATCGGGTTGCGGATCTTGGAGGCGAACTCGATGTGCGCCTGGTCCAGCTGACGGGTGCGCTCGCCGATCCAGACCATGTGGCCGGAGACGTCGTACAGGTCGCCGGTGCGCGAGTCCACGCGGGTCAGCGCGGTCTCGTAGTCGAGGATCAGCGCCTCGTGCGAGGAGTAGAACTCGACGGTCTTGAACTCCTCCGGCGCCACGCCGCAGGCGTTCATGAACGCCAGCGCGTTGTCGATCTCACGCGCCAGCTGCTCGTAGCGCTGACCGGCCGGCGAGTTGCGCACGAAGTCCTGGTTCCAGGCGTGCACCTGGCGCAGGTCCGCGTACCCACCGGTGGTGAAGGCACGCACCAGGTTGAGCGTCGCGGCGGAGGCGTTGTACATCCGCTTGAGGCGCTCCGGGTCCGGGATCCGGGACTCGGGGGTGAAGTCGAAGCCGTTCACCGAGTCGCCGCGGTAGACCGGAAGGGTCACACCGTCGCGGGTCTCGGTCGACTTCGAGCGCGGCTTGGAGTACTGGCCGGCGATCCGGCCGACCTTCACCACGGGGACGGAGGCGGCGTACGTCAGCACGGCCGCCATCTGGAGCAGCGTCTTCAGCTTGTTGCGGATGTGCTCCGCGGACACGCCGTCGAAGGCCTCGGCGCAGTCGCCGCCCTGCAGCAGGAACGCCTCACCACGCGCCACGGCACCGAGCCGGGCGCGCAGCTGGTCGCACTCGCCGGCGAAGACGAGCGGCGGATAGGAGGCGAGCTCCGCAAGGGTCTTGCGCAGAGCCTCTTGGTCCGGCCATTCAGGCTGCTGCGCCGCGGGCAGGGACTGCCAGGAGTGGGGATTTGTCACGGTCACACGGCAAGGCTACGGGGTGCGGCAACCGAATTGTGACCACTGCCCGATGGGTGAGACACATCTCGGACAATCACGTGACCCGCCTCACCCGGTCCGCGGCATCCGCTACGCTCGACGCATGAACGCGCCGCACAACCACTCCTGGTGGTGGGCCAACCCCAAGGGTGGCCCACCGATCTCGCGTTCCTAGACGAACACGACGGCCGCCCCTCGGGGCGGCCGTCGGCGTCTGAGCAGTCGGCCCTCCCGGGAGCGGAGCACAGCACCGCACCCCGCATTCCACCCGGAAGGAAGCCGCCACCGTGACCACCCCCGCCGACCTGCTCGCCCGACTGACCGGCCCCGACGCCCCCGCGTTCGCGCTGCTGCACCGCCGCACCCCCCGCCTCGCCCCGGACACCGTCGAGGTGCTGGTGGGCACGGTCGGCACGTACGAGCACCTGGCCGATCTACCGGTCCGCTCGGGCGTCCCGGCCGATGGGCCCGCCCACGACCTGCTCGCCCTCGTCCCGTACCGGCAGATCCGCGAGCGCGGCTTCGAGGCGCACGACGACGCCACCCCGCTGCAGGCGCTCTCGGTGACCGAGCAGTACGCCTTCCCGCTGGCCGCGCTGGCCCCCGAGCTCCCGAACCTGCCGGTCTCGCTGTCCGGCGGGGCCTTCGACATCGACGACCAGGAGTACGCCGGGATCGTCCGCCGGGTCATCGAGGACGAGATCGGACGCGGCGAGGGCGCCAACTTCGTCATCCGCCGGGACTTCACCGCGACCCTCGACGGCTTCTCCCCCGCCCTCGCGCTCTCGCTGTTCCGCCGGCTGCTGGAGCAGGAGCGCGGCGCCTACTGGACCTTCCTGGTGCACACCGGGGAGCGCGTCCTGGTCGGCGCCTCCCCCGAGGTGCACGTCCGCCAGAGCGGCGGGACGGTCGTGATGAACCCGATCTCCGGCACCTACCGCTATCCGGCCGGCGGCTCCGACATCGACTCGCTCCTCGACTTCCTCCACGACCCCAAGGAGCTGGAGGAGCTCACCATGGTGGTCGACGAGGAACTCAAGATGATGTGCACCGTCGGCGACCTCGGCGGCCAGGTGCTCGGGCCGCGCCTCAAGGAGATGGCCCACCTCGCCCACACCGAGTACGAGCTGCGCGGGCGCACCTCGCTGGACGTCCGCGAGGTGCTCAGGGAAACGATGTTCGCCGCCACCGTGACCGGCAGCCCGGTGCAGAACGCCACCCGGGTGATCAAGCGCTACGAGCGCGGCGGACGCGGCTACTACTCCGGCGCGCTGGCCCTGATCGGCCGCTCCGCCAGCGGCGGCCAGCTGCTGGACTCCCCGATCTGCATCCGCACCGCCGACATCGACCCGGCCACCGGGAGACTGGTGGTCCGGGTCGGCGCGACCCTCGTCCGCCACTCCGACCCGGACTCCGAGGTCGCCGAGACCCACGCCAAGGCCGCCGGGGTGCTCACCGCGATCGGCGCCCGCCCCACCCCGGCCCGGGTGCCCCACCCGGGCGGACCCCGGCTGGCCGACGACCACCGCGTCCAGGCGGCGCTGGACGCGCGGCGCGCCAACCTCGCCCCGTTCTGGCTGCGGATGCAGGAGCCGGCCGTGGTCACCGAGCCCGAACCCACCCTGGTCGTGGACGGCGAGGACACCTTCACCTCGATGCTCGCCCACCTGCTGACCTCGCTCGGCCACCGGGTCACCGTCGCGCGCTTCGACGAGCCGGGCCTGCGCGAGCGGGTCGCCGCCCACCGCGGCCCGCTGGTGC
Organism: Kitasatospora sp. NPDC058170; assembly: GCF_042883905.1. NCBI lineage: Bacteria > Bacillati > Actinomycetota > Actinomycetes > Kitasatosporales > Streptomycetaceae > Kitasatospora > Kitasatospora sp. NPDC058170. The sequence goes on along the minus strand of NZ_JBHVUV010000001.1, from coordinate 487,552 downwards.
TCGGCCCCGGCCCGGGCGACCCGGCCGTCGCGCAGGACCCCAAGATGGCCGTACTGCGCCCGATCGTCGCCGACGCGCTGGCCGCCGTACGCTCGGGCGCCCGGACGGCCCCGCTGCTCGCCGTCTGCCTCAGCCACCAGCTGCTCTCGGACGCGCTCGGCCTGCCGCTGGCCCGCAAGGCGGTCCCCTACCAGGGGGCGCAGGAGACGGTCGACCTGTTCGGCACCCGGCGCACGGTCGGCTTCTACAACACCTTCACCGCGCGCTGCTCGGACGAGGACGCGGCCCGGCTCGCCGCCGAGGGCGTGCAGGTCTCCCGCGACCCGCTGACCGGCGACGTCCACGCGCTGCGCGGCGCGGGCTTCGCCGGACTGCAGTTCCACCCGGAGTCGGTGCTCACCCGGGAGGGCGTCGACATCGTCGCCGGGGTGCTGCGCGAGGCGGCGGCGCTGCGCGGCTGATCCACCGCTCCACCACGGGCGGGCGCGCCGCACGGCGCGCCCGCTCAGATCTCGTCGTCGAGGCCCTGCTCGATGGCGTAGCGGACCAGCTCGACCCGGTTGTGCAGCTGGAGCTTGCCCAGGGTGTTCTGGACGTGGTTCTGCACCGTGCGGTGCGAGAGCACCAGCCGGTCGGCGATCTGGCGGTAGGACAGGCCCTTGGCGACCAGCCGCAGCACCTCGGTCTCCCGGGCGGTGAGCTGCGGGACGGCGGGCGCGGTCGGGGCGGCGGGCTCGGCGGCCAGGCGGCGGAACTCGCCGAGGACCAGGCCGGCCAGGCCCGGGGTGAAGACGGCGTCGCCGACGGCGGTGCGGCGCACGGCGTCCAGCAGCTCCTCCCGCCCGGCCGACTTGACCAGGTAGCCGGTCGCGCCGGACTTCACCGCCTCCAGCACGTCCGCGTGCTCGCCGCTCGCGGACAGCACCAGCACGCGCACGGACGGGTCCTGGGCCACCACCTGACGGCACGCCTCGGCGCCCGACAGGCCGGGGAGGTTGAGGTCCAGCACCACCACCTGCGGGCTGCAGGCGCGGGCCCGGCGGACGGCCTCCTCGCCGTCGCCCGCGGTGGCCACCACGTCCAGCCCGGCCTCGGCGAGGTCGCGCGAGACGGCCTCGCGCCACATCGGGTGGTCGTCCACGACCATGACCCGCACCGGCTGGTCGGCCGGCCGGGCAGTCGGCTGGGCGGTCGGCTGGTCAGTCATCAGAACCCCTTCTCGGGACGCGAAGTTCGACCTCGACGCCCTCCCCGGGCGTGGAGTACAGCTCGGCCGTGCCGCCGAGGTCCAGCAGCCGCCCCCGGATCGACTGGGAGACCCCGAGCCGGCCGGCCTGCTCCGCCTCACCGAGCCGGCCCGGCGCGAAGCCCGGACCGTCGTCGCGGATGCTGACCGTGACGGCCTCCGGCTCGTCCTCGACCAGGATCCAGGCGCGGGCCTGCGCACCGGCGTGCCTGCGGACGTTGTCCACGGCCGCGCCGACCGCGGCGGCCAGTTCGCCGGCGGCCGGGGCGGGCAGCAGCACCGGGGTACCGGGGGCGGACAGCGTGATCCGCTCCCCCGCGTACCCGCCGAGCAGGGTGCGCAGGTCCTGCGGTTCGAGCGGGCGGCGCTGGGCGGGCAGCGGGCCGCCGCTCATCAGCGCCCGCAGTGCGCGCTCCTGCTCGCCCGCGAGGCGGCCGAGCTCGGCGAAGTCGCCGCCGCCTTCGCGGCCCTCGCCCTGCTCCCCGCCGCGGCGCTGGACCAGGGCGAGCACCTGGAGCACCCCGTCGTGGATGTCCCGGGAGAGCCGCTCGCGTTCGCGGGTGGCCGCCTCCACCTGGAGCGCCCGGGTGAGCGTCGCCTCGCTGGCGCGGGCGATCTCGATGACGTAGCCGATGGCGCAGCCCGCCACCATCAGCAGCACGATGTTGTGGATGTTGTCACCGGTCGGGCCGCCGTGGCCGAGGATGTTGGCCACCCCGATCACCGAACCGGCCGCGGCCGCCCAGCGCCAGCCGCCCTTGCCCGCGAAGCCGAGCACGGTGCCGGCCGCCCAGATGGTGGGCAGGGTGGGCGCGCCGTGGCTGATCCTGGCCGGGTCGTCGGTCATCCCGCTCATCACGATGCCGGTGACGGCGAGGGTGAGGTCGGTGCCGAGCACGTACCAGGTGCAGCGCTGCGGCCCGGCGAAGGCGCGGGTGCTGGCGAGCGTCCAGAGGATCAGTGCGCCGAGGTAGATCCAGCCCGCGACGGGGTGCAGGAAGTGCAGGTAGGAGTTGAGGTAGCGCAGTATCGCGTAGCAGAGCGCCAGGACCCGGAAGTACGAGATGGCGCGCCAGAGCGGCAGTTCGACGGACATGCCGCCGGCCGCGAGAGTCCCGCCGACCGCCCAGGTTCTGCTGCCGTCCGACATCTGCCCTGCCCCTCCCCCTGGTGACCGGGTCTAGGCCGGCCCGCCGTCCTTCTGGTCCTGCTCGGCGGCCTTGGCCGCTTCGGCCTCCGCGGCCTTCTCAGCCTTCTCGGCCTTGTCCGCCTCGGCCTTCTCGGCCTTGGCGGCGGCCTGCTCGGCCTTCTGCACCGCCTTGCGCTCGGCGTCGGCGCGCTTCTTGTCGTCGGCGATCTGCCGCTTGGCGGCGGTCGCGTAGATGTCCACGTACTCCTGGCCGGAGAGCCGCATGATCTCGTACATCACCTCGTCCGTCACCGAACGGAGGATGAAGCGGTCGTTCTCCATGCCGTGGTAGCGGGAGAAGTCCAGCGGGCGGCCGATCCGGATGCCCGGGCGGATGCCGAAGTTCGGGACCACCTGGCCGGGGGGCTGGACCTTCTCGGTGTCGATCATGGCGACCGGGATGACCGGCGCACCGGTGGCCAGTGCGACCCGTGCCAGACCGCCGACCTTGCCGCGGTACAGCTTGCCGTCGGGCGAGCGGGTGCCCTCCGGGTAGACGCCGAAGAGCTCGCCCTGCTCCAGCACGGCGATCGCGCTGCGGATCGCCGCCTCGCCGGCGCCGCGCACGCCCGAGCGGTCCACCGGCAGCTGGCCGACGCCCTTGAAGAAGGCCGCGGTCAACTTGCCCTTGATGCCGGGCGTGTTGAAGTACTCCGCCTTGGCGATGAAGGTCACCCTGCGCTTGATCAGCGCGGGGAAGAAGAAGGAGTCCGAGAAGGACAGGTGGTTGCTCGCGATGATCGCGGCACCCTCGGTGGGGATGTTCTCCTCACCCTCGATCCACGGCCGGAAGAAGATCCGAAGCAGTGGCGCGACGATCATCTTCATCAGTCGGTAGAACAACCGGGGCCTCCTGTTATGCGGACCGGTCGATCCTAATGCCCCGCGGCGCCCGCCCGCGCCCGCCCCGCCCCGTCGGATCTCCGACGGGACGTCCGACGGGCGTACGGCGACTGCCCGGGGGCCGGTCCGCGGCTGCCCGGCCCGGCCCCCCGAAGGGGTGTCCAACCGCTGCTCGGCAGGGGTGTACGGCGTGGCCGGACCCGTGGGACGATGCGGCTTTCCCGCGTCTCCGCGCGCGAACCGCGTTGCCCCCACAGCGTTTTCCTCTCCAGCGTCCCCTCCAGCGTCCCCTCCAGCGTCCCCGCCCGCGAAGGAGCCCGCCATGCCTCTGCTGCCCGGTGCCGAACCGTACCGCCACCGGGGCGGGCCGATCGGCGTGCTGCTCTGCCACGGCTTCACCGGCTCACCGCAGTCGCTGCGCCCGTGGGCCGACGAGCTGGCCGCCGCCGGGTTCACGGTCTCGCTGCCGCTGCTGCCCGGCCACGGCACCCGTTGGCAGGACATGCAGCTGACGCGCTGGGAGGACTGGTACGCGGAGGTCGAGCGGGAGCTGCTGGCGCTGGCCGCCGAGTGCGAGCAGGTCTTCGTCTGCGCGCTGTCGATGGGCGGCTCGCTGGCGCTGCGGCTGGCCGCCCTGCACGGCCCGGTGATCTCCGGTCTGGTGCTGGTCAACCCGTCGGTGCGCTCGGACAACCCCGCGAGTGTGCTGCTTCCGGCCCTGCGGCACGTGCTGCCGAGCCTGCCCGGGGTGGCCAACGACATCGCCCGCGCGGGCTCGGTCGAGGTCGGCTACGACCGGACACCGCTGAACGCCGCCTGGTCACTGGCCCGGCTCTGGAAGGACGTCCAGGGGCGGCTGCCGCAGGTGACCCAGCCGGTACTGCTGTTCCACAGCCCGCAGGACCACGTCGTCTCCCCGGCCAACTCGGAACTGGTGCTGGCCCGGATATCCTCGACCGATGTGACGGAGCGGCTGTGTCAGCGCAGCTACCACGTCGCGACGCTGGACCACGACGCGGCGGAAATATTCGCGGCCAGCCAGGACTTCATCCGACGGCTGGCTCCCGCGCACGCGGCGGGCGTCACCCGGGTCGAATCCGACGATCACCAAGGCTGAAGGGCCGGAAGTGCACGAGAGCAGCACGGCGGGCGGCGAGGACGAGGCACCCCGCGAGGACGGCGCAAAGGGCGAGCCCACCGACCGGAAGGACCCCGGCCCGCGCTCGGGATCCGGCGGGGGCACCGACTCCGCTTCGGGCGGGGGCACCGGTTCGAGCCCCGACGCGGGCGCGGGGCCCGACGCGGGAACGGTGTCCGGCACGGGCACCACCTCCGGCACGGGCACCGGCACGGGCACGGGCACCGGCACCGGCTCGGCTGCCGAGGAGCCCCGGGTCCGGCGCGCGCCCGAGCGCAGCCAGGCCGAGCAGGACGAGATCTTCGCCGCGCTGGTCGCCCAGTTCGACGACCCCGTCGACCTCAACAATCCGAACTGGCCGGAAATCGAGGACTCGCGGGCCCGCGGCGAGCTCAAGGGCGGCTTCAAGGAGGGGACCGACCAGCGCACGGGCCCGGCCGACCCGGGTGACCTCGCCGACCTCGCGCCGCAGCCCCGCCCCCGCTCCACCCGGCCCGTGATGCCGGCGGCCGGCACCGGTCCGCGCGACTTCGAGCTGGCCGAGGACGCGGACGAGGGCCACTTCGTCCCCCCGGAGCCCCCGCCGCTGCCGCCCGCCGACGTCACCGCCAAGTTCGCCTGGCTCGCCGTCCTCGGCGGCCCGGCGCTGCTGCTGTTCGACGCGGTCGTCTGGCGCGAGGTCTCCGGCTGGCCCGCCTGGGTCGGCGTCACCGCCTTCCTCGGCGGCTTCGCCACCCTCGTCGCCCGGATGAAGGACCGCGACGAGGACGAGCCCGAGGACCCGCACGGCGGCGCGGTCGTCTGACCGCCGGGCCGGGCGACCCGGCCCGAGCGCCGTGGAGTGGGGGGGGGGGCGGGGCGGCCGGCCCCCACACCCGCGCCCCGCGGGGCCCCGCCCAGGGA